>DASZUW010000027.1:0-5446 GCA_035547475.1 Solirubrobacterales bacterium | reverse complement strand
AGGCGGCGGGCCCAGGGGGAGTTGGGCTTGCCGATGCGGCACGCTCCGTAGAGGGCGAGGGGGGCGAAGAGGATGCCGAGGGTGCCGTGGAGGTTGCGGCCCTTCATGAAGCAGACGCCGACGAGGAAGATGACGAGGAGGGCGGAGAGGATGCCGCCGATGAGTTCTTCGGGGCCGCCGCTGAATTCGAAGGGGTTGGCGCCGAGGACGATGAGGCCGATCAGGGAGGCGCCGATGACGATGGCGTCGATGGAGCTGCGGCCCTCCTCGGCCCAGTAGACGTCTTCGAGATAGACCCAGAGGGCGAACTCGTCGATCGTGAGGCCGGCGCCGATGCCGAAGAAGAAGGCGCAGATCTCGGTCAGCGGGCTGCGGCCGAAGGCGACGAAGCCGAACGTGCCGGCGATCATCATGGTCACGATCCCGAAGACGAGGTGGTGGACGTGGAGGCCGCTCTCGCTTTCGACGTTCCCCGGCCACCAGCTGACTTCGGCGCGGATCATCCGCGTGCTCATGCGGATGAAGGCGAAGGAGCCGACGAAGCCGACGAGCACCAGGAACACGCCCTGGCGGTCGTGGGCGACCAGGTGGTGCTCCCAGAGGTCGGTGACGAAGCTGGCGAGGGGGAGGGCCGTCGCGGTCACGCCGTCTCCACCGTCGGGATCGCCTCGGGGCGCCGCTTCAGCCGCGGCGCGGTGCCGTCGCGGTGGCGGATCAGGTCGAGGGTGAGCAGGACGATCGCCACCGAGGCGACCGGCGCGGTGACGATGTTCCCGACCGACTCGCCGGCCCAGGCGGCAAGCAGCCCGTGGCCGAGCAGGTCGTGGGCGAGCCCGACCAGCCCTTCGTTGATCGCGTCGCCGACGATCTCGACCGGGATGACGACCGCGGCCACCATCCAGAAGTGGCCGCGCACCAGCCGGAAGCTGCGCGCGAAGCCTTCCCGCACGCCGCGCTTCTCCAGCTCCACCACGACGCCCGCGAGGTAGAAGTAGACGGCGACGACCACAGCGCCGACGAAGAAGAACAGCGCGCCGACGATCACCGCCGCGACGAAGATGACGTCGACGGCGATCAGCTTCCCGTAGGAGACGCGGCGGGCCAGGTCGAGGAAGCCGGGCCGCTCCTCGTCCTCGGGATGGGTGAGGGAGGCGGCGATCGCGCCGCTGAAGAACACCTCGCCGAAGAGGCTCGACGCCGTCACCGCCGCCAGCGCCCCGATCAGCGCCGCGACCCTGAACCCGTCCGTCAGGTCGAGCGAGGAGGTGTCGACCCCCTCGAGCAGCGCGTCGACGAAGCCGAGCGGGATGAAGACCGCCGTCGCCAACCCGAGCAGGGTCGGCGCCCAGGCCCGGTAGGTGCGGCCGAGGCCGACGTAGACCCCCAGCAGCCTCCGTCGCCTGGTCATCGCCCGCGTGTCCGTCGTCGCCGGCCCGCCGGGACCCGGCCGCGCCGCTCGAGCTTCGCCTGGCTCGATTCGCCCGCCGGCACCTTGCGCAGCTCCCACAGCTCCGGGATCAGGATCTCTTCGGCGCAGCGGCGGTGCCAGTGGTGGTGGTCGGTGCCGCCGAGCCGGCGGACGTACTGGACGATCGTGTGCTCGTCGCCGACGTCGATGTCCCCGTGGCAGCCGGGGCAGCGGTAGAGCTTGCGCGCGATCCCGCGGATGAGCCAGGCCTCGTCGCCCTCTTCGGTGACGCCCTGAAGGCTCCACCGCGTGCTCGGCTGTCCGTCGAACCGACCCATCAGCTCACCGCCTCCATGGTGACTTCGCATCCTCCCAGAAGGGAAAGCCGGAGGCCCGGCGAAATCCTCGCCCGTGACCAAGACCGCGACGAAATCACCTCAACTCAAAAGCCTTTCCGACTACATCCAGGAGCGTTTCGAGGAGTTCTCGCGCTCCCAGAAAGATGTGGCGCGCTACATCGTCGACCACCTCGACGAGGCGGCCTTCCTCACCGCGGAGGAGCTCGCCCGCCGGGCCAGCACCTCCTCCTCGACCGTCGTCCGCTTCTCGCAGGCGCTCGGCTTCGAGGGCTACCCGGAGCTGCAGCAGGCCGCGATCGAGGAGTACCGGACGACGATCGCCACGGTCGGCTCCGCCGCCGGCCCGCTCTTCTCCTTCGACCACTCCGAGCTCGAGGGCTCGCTCAGCGCCGACTACGCGAACCTCGAGGAAACGGCCCGCAAACTGACCACGGAGCAGGTCAACGACTCGGTCGCCGCGCTCGCCACCGCGCAGCGCATCGTGATCGTCGGCGTCGACCAGATGGCGTTCTTCGCCTCCTACCTGCGCCACACCCTCAGCCTGCTCGACATCCGCGCCGAAATCGTCGCCTCCACCGGCGGCGAGAGCCTCCAGCGGCTCGGCCGGATCGACGAGAACACGCTCGTCATCACCCTGTCGGCGGGGCGGGCGCACCCGCTGCTGCTGCGGGCGATGAAGCTCGCCCTGCACCGCGGCGCGCGCACCCTGGCGATCTCCGACGCGACCATGTCGGAGGTCGGCGAGCACGCCGAGATGACGCTCTACTTCTCGTCGAACAGCCCCTCCTTCACGCGTTCGAACACGGCGCTGATGGCGCTGGTGCAGGCGCTCGCCTACGGGTTGTACGCGCGGGACGAAGACCTGCACCGCGACCGCATCAAGGCGTACAAACTCAAGTAGTCAGGGGGCGGGCCGCGCGCTCCGCTCCCTAATATGGGCGCATGCCCGACCGCGCGACGTTTCGACTGAAGACCGGCCTTGCCGAGATGCTGAAAGGCGGGGTGATCATGGACGTGGTCACCCCCGAGGAGGCGAGGATCGCCGAGGAGGCCGGCGCCGTCGCCGTGATGGCGCTCGAGCGCGTCCCGGCCGACATCCGCCGCGACGGCGGGGTGGCGCGGATGTCCGATCCGTCGATGATCAAGGGCATCCAGGAGGCGGTCACGATCCCGGTGATGGCGAAGGCGCGGATCGGCCACTTCGCCGAGGCCCAGGTCCTGCAGGCGCTGGAAGTCGACTACATCGACGAGTCCGAGGTGCTGACCCCGGCCGACGAGGTAAACCACATCGACAAGCTCGCCTTCGACGTGCCGTTCGTCTGCGGCGCGACCAACCTCGGCGAGGCGCTGCGGCGGATCGGCGAGGGCGCGGCGATGATCCGCTCCAAGGGTGAGGCCGGGACCGGCAACGTGGTCGAGGCGGTCCGCCACATGCGGGAGATCACCTCCGGCATCCGCCGGCTGGCGCAGCTGCGCCCGGAGGAGCTCGCCGCCGCGGCCAAAGAGCTGCCGGCGCCGCTGGAAGTCGTCCAGGAGGTCGCCGCCGCCGGTCGCCTGCCGGTGCCGCTCTTCTGCGCGGGCGGCATCGCGACGCCCGCCGACGCGGCGCTGATGATGCAGCTCGGGGCCGAGGGCAACTTCGTCGGCTCGGGGATCTTCAAATCGTCGGACCCGGCGCGCCGCGCCAAGGCGATCGTCGAGGCGACCACGCACTACGAGGACCCGGAGCGCGTCGCCGCCGCCTCGATGGGGCTCGGCGAGGCGATGAGCGGGCTCGAGATCGCGCCGCTCGAGGCCGAGGGCGCGCTGCTCCAAAATCGCGGGAGCTGAGCTGAAGGTCGGCGTCCTAGCCCTGCAGGGCGACTTCGAGGCGCACGCGACGACGCTGCGCCGCCTCGGCGCGGATGCGGTCGAGGTGCGCACGCCGGAGCAGCTCGAGGGACTCGACGGGCTCGTCATCCCCGGCGGGGAGTCGACGACGATGACGAAGCTGATCGAGTCCGCCGGGCTCGAGCCGGGCCTGCGGGCGCACCACGAGGCGGGCCGACCGATCCTCGGGACCTGCGCCGGGTTGATCGTCTGCGACGCCGAGCACCTTGGGTTCATCGACGCGACCGCGCGCCGCAACGCCTTCGGTCGCCAGCTGCAGAGCTTCGAGGCCGACCTCGAGGTGAGGGGGTTGGGGGAGGAGCCGCTGCGCGCCGTCTTCATCCGCGCCCCGTGGGTGGAGCGGACCGGCGAGGGCGTCGAGGTGCTCGCGACGTGGGAGGGGCATCCGGTGGCGATCCGCGGCGACGGGGTCCTCGCCTCGGCCTTCCATCCCGAGCTGACCGACGATCCGCGCTTCCACGCGATATTCATGGCGATGATCACGAAGTCCCGAGACCCAGAGCACGAGAACTCCGCGCAAGCGACAGAAAGAAGGGCGGCACGAGGATGAGCGGCGATCCGAAGGTGCAGAACCTGGCGAAGATCCTGGTCGGCTACTCGACCCGGGTGAAGGAGGGCGAGGTCGTCTCGATCGACGGCGAGAACGCCGCCGCGCCGCTCCTGCTCGCGGTCTACGAAGAGGTGCTGAAGGCGGGCGGCAACCCGGTGCTGAACGTCGCCCTCGACGGGCAGATCGCCGCCTACTTCAAGCACGCCTCCGACCAGCAGCTCGAATGGATCTCGCCGTTCGCGGAGTGGATGGTCGACAACGCCGACGTGCGGATCGCGGTCGGCGCCACCACCAACACGCGCGAGCTCTCCGGCGTGCCGCCGGAGCGCCAGGCGCTGCGCCAGTCGGTCACCGGCGACCTGATGCAGCGGGCGATGAAACGGAGCGCCGAGGGCGACTTCCGCTGGGTCTACACGATCTTCCCGACCTCCGCCTACGCGTCGGAGGCGGAGATGAGCCTCGCCGACTACGAAGACTTCTACTACGGCGCCTGCCTTGCCGACGACGGCGATCCGCTGACCGCCTGGAAGCGGGCCTCGGAGGAGACCGAACGGCTCGCCGAGTGGATCGAGGGCCACGAGGAGGTGCGGATCACCGCGCCCGGCACCGACATCAGACTCGGCATCGCGGGCCGCAAGTTCATCCCCTGTGTGGGCGACCACAACATGCCCGACGGCGAGTTCTTCACCGGGCCGATCGAGGACGCCACCGAAGGCGAGGTCTCCTTCCACCTCCCGGCGGTGATCGGCGGCCGCGAGGTCTCCGGCGTGCGCCTCAAGTTCGAGGGCGGCAAGGTCGTCGACGCGAGCGCCGAACGCGGCGAGGAGTTCCTGATCGCCCAGCTCGACACCGACGAGGGCGCCCGCACGCTGGGCGAGCTCGGCATCGGTACCAACTACGGGATCGACCGCGGCACCCGCGAGGTCCTCCTCGACGAGAAGATCGGCGGCACGGTCCACATGGCCTTCGGCCAGGCCTACCCGGAGTCCGGCGGCACCAACGAGTCCGCCGTCCACACCGACCTCGTCTGCGACCTCCGCCTCGGCGGCAAGATGGAAGTCGACGGCGTCGTCATGCAGGAAGACGGCCGCTTCATCGTCTAGATGATTGATTCCTAAATCAGTGGGTGTAGGCGGCGAAGTGCCTGCCCGGCTCGTCGATCTGCCAGTTGTGCCATAGGCCCGCCGAGAGGGCGAGCAGGCGTATCCCGATCCGGGCGAAGAGCCCAGGCATGGTGCG
>DASZUW010000026.1:0-2780 GCA_035547475.1 Solirubrobacterales bacterium | reverse complement strand
GACCCGCACGCCGAGGTCGCGCAGCTCGTCGTGGGCGCTCCGGCCGTAGTCGTTGTGACGGTCGGAGATCGGCAGGACGATCGCCTGCACAGGCGCCAGCCAGGTCGGGAAGCGCCCGGCGTAGTGCTCGATCAGGATCCCGGCGAAGCGCTCCATCGAGCCGAGCAAGGCGCGGTGGATCATCACCGGCCGGTGGGCGTCGTCGTCGGCCCCGGTGTAGGTGAGGTCGAAGCGCTCAGGCATCTGGAAGTCGAGCTGGCAGGTGCCGCACTGCCAGGAGCGGCCGAGCGCGTCGGTGATGTGGAAGTCGATCTTCGGCCCGTAGAAGGCGCCGTCGCCGGGGTTCAGCTCGTACTCGCGGCCCTGGCTGTCGAGCGCCTCGGCCAGCGCCGCTTCCGCCTTCGTCCACTGCTCTTCGGTCCCCATCGACTTGTCGGGACGGGTGGAGAGCTCGACCTTCACGTCGTCGAAGCCGAAGCGGCCGTAGAGCTCGTCGATCGCCGCGCAGATCGAGGCGACCTCGGCGGTGATCTGGTCCTCGGTGCAGTAGACGTGGGCGTCGTCCTGGGTGAAGGCGCGGACGCGGAGCAGGCCGTGGAGGACGCCCTCGCGCTCGTTGCGGCTGACCCGGCCGAACTCGGCGAGCCGCAGCGGCAGCTCGCGGTAGGAGTGACGGTCGGAGCCGTAGACGAGACAGGCGCCGGGGCAGTTCATCGGCCGCAGCGCGTAGCGGCGGTCGTCGTCCTGCATGAAGTACATCTCGTCCTTGTAGTTGTCCCAGTGGCCCGAGCGGTGCCAGAGGCCCTCGTCGAGCACCTGCGGCGTCGCGATCTCCTTGTAGTCGCGCTTGCGCAGCTGCTCGCGGACCTGCCCTTCGATCAGCCGCAATAGCGTCGTGCCGTTCGGCAGCCAGAAGGGCATGCCGGGGGCCTCGGGGCGGAGCATGAAGAGGTCGAGCTCGGGGCCGAGTCGGCGGTGGTCGCGCGCTTCGGCCTCGGCGATCCGCTCGAGGTGCGCCTCGAGGTCCTTCTTCGAGAAGAAGGCGGTGCCGTAGATGCGGGTGAGCTGCTCGCGGTGCTCGTCGCCGCGCCAGTAGGCGCCCGCGACCGAGCTCAGCTTGATCGCCTTGATGCGGGCGGTCGAGGGCGAGTGGGGACCGCGGCAGAGGTCCTCGAAGTCGCCGTTCTTGTAGAGGGAGACGGTCTCGACGCCCTCGTCGCGCACCAGGTCCTCGATCAGCTCGACCTTGAAGCCCTGGTCCTGGGCGCGGAAGATCTCGAGCGCCTCGGCGACCGGCACGTCGCGGCGGCTGAAATGCTCGTCGGCGGCGATGTGCCGCTGCATCGCGGCCTCGATCCGCGGCAGGTCCTCCTCGGTGATGCGGACCCCCGCGGGGAACTCGAAGTCGTAGTAGAAGCCGGAATCGATCGGCGGGCCGATCGTCACCTTGGTGCCCGGATAGAGCTCGGTCACGGCCTCGGCCATCACGTGGGCGGCGTCGTGGCGGATCAGCTCGAGCGCCTCGGGATCGCGCTCGGTGAGGATCGCCACCTCCGCCCCGGCCTCGGGCAGCGGCGCGTCGAGGTCGCGCAGCGCGCCGTCGACCTTGATCGCCAGCGCCGCCTTGGCGAGCCCCGGGCCGATCGCCGCGGCGGCGTCGGCGCCAGTCGCGCCCGCGGGCAGCTCCAGCGGCGTCCCGTCGGGGAGCTTGACGACGATCTTGTCGGTGGCGGCCTCCACGAGAGGCCATGGTACGGGGCCGCCGCCGCGCGCGGCGTCAGCGCGCCGGGCCCTGGCGGGCCTGGCGTTCGGCGATCAGCGGACAGACGCTCCGCCTCGCGACCCGGCCCCTCACTTCCCAGAGCACGTAGGGCGGGGCGACCTTGCGCAGGCGCAGGCCGCCGAAGGGCGGCCTCTTCCTCGACCCCTGGACGATCACGTAGCGCACGCCCTTCGGCGGCGCGCCGCCGGCTTCCGCGCGGGTCTCGATGCAGACGCGCCCGCCGCGCAGCTCCCAGGCGACGTAGTTGGTGCCGTGGTCGTCTTCGAGCAGCTCCGGCGAGGCGAGGTAGACGGTGGCGCCGTCGGCGACCAGCGGGCGCAGGCCGGTGAGCGCGGGCGAGTAGGTCCCCGGGCCGACCGGCGCGTTGGCGAGCGCGAGCGCCGAGCAGAGCCCGGCTGCAGCGAAGAAGACGAGGCACGCGGCCGTGGCGAGGGCGCCGCCGCGGTCCTCGCGCGCCCCCCCGGCGTCGGGCGCCCCCGCTTCCGCTGTTCCTTTTGGACCCCTGGCGTCCATAAGGAACGGCCGGCGCGCGGGCCTCCCCGCTTCCAGCGGGGCGCGGTGGGTCAGGGGCAGGAGGATCGTCAGCGCGCACATCGGCGCGGCGATCTCGATCGCCTTGCCGGCGGTGTAGGCGGTGCCGCCGACCCGGGCGGCGAGGTAGGCGACCGCGGCGACGAAGAGTCCGGAGAGGACGACGGTCTCGCGGCACCGCCAACAGCGCCAGATGCCGTAGACGAGGAGCACGGCGGCGACGGCGGCGCCGAGGTAGTAGGCGGCCGCGGGGACGGCGCCGTCCCCGGGCGCGAGGCGGAAGTCCCCGGACGGCCAGATGCCGAGCGCCTCCAGCGGCGAGACCTGCCCGAAGAGGTTGCCGAGGCCGGGGCCGTTGGGGTCGAAGGTTTCGAACTTGTGGAAGTCGATCATCCGCCCGATCTCGGGGGCGACGGTGACGACCAGGGCTGCGAGCCCGATCAGGGCCGGCCGGACCAGATCCGCA
>DASZUW010000025.1:0-4425 GCA_035547475.1 Solirubrobacterales bacterium | reverse complement strand
TTTTGGACGTCAGGCGTCCCTAAGGAACGGCTGGGGGAGGTGGGGGCGGTCATCTCGTCAAGCAGGTCGGCGAAGGGCTTCGCTTCGCTCACCAGGCGTTGGACGGCAGGGGTTTCGAGGCCCTCGCGGGTCGCGGCGTCGTTGCGGACCACGTGCGGTTCGCTCACCGCGGGAGGCTCGATGACCTGTTCGGGTCCATCCCCGCCGTCGTCGTAGACGTCGATCCGCGGGCCGCCCGGGCGCGCGTCGACCTCCACGCATTTCTTCTGGAAGAAGCCGGCGATGCCGCCGATCAGGCCCTCGCGGCGGCTCACGATCACCGCGTCGGGGCCGAGCTCGGCGCGGATCCGTGGCAGCAGCTCCTCGATCGACGACCCCCGGTAGGTCTTTGCCTCCGTCGTCACCAGCACGTCACTCATACCTGGACAACCCCCATGTTCTCGACCCGGATCCCGGGCACGATCTCGTTGTAGGAACAGACAGTCAGTTGCGGCAGCGACTGCTCGCACAGTCGCCGCAGGTGGCGGCGGGCGCGGCCCGAGCAGAGCAGCACCGGACGGGCGCCCTGGGCCAGCGCGCTGTCGAGCTGGCGCCCCAGCGCCGCGACCAGCGCCTGGGCCCGCGAGGGCTCCATCGCCAGCTGCTCGCCGTCGGGCGTCTGCGCCAGCGATTCGCCGATCTCCTGCTCGATCGCCGGGTCGAGCGAGATCGCCCGCAGCCGCATCGCCGCGTCGAGGTGCGGCGCGGTGATCGTCCGCCCGAGCGCCGCCCGCGCGTACTCGGCCAGCACCGCCGGGTCGCGAGTGAGCCGCGACTTGTCGCCGATCTCCTCGACGATCGCGCCGAGGTCGCGGATCGGCACCCCCTCGCGCAGCAGCGCCTGCAGGACCCGCTGGACCTCGCCGAGCGAGAGCTGCTCCGGTACGACCTCCTCGACCGCCGCCGCGTTCGTCTCCTTCAGCCCGTCGAGGAGCTTCTTCGTCTCCTGGCGGGTCAGCAGCTCCGCCGCGTGGCCGCGGATCGTCTCGGTGAGGTGCGTGGCGATCACCGATTCGGGGTCGACGACGGTGTAGCCGAGCGCCTCGGCTTCGGCGCGCGCCGCGTCCGGCACCCAGGTCGCGGGCAGGCCGAAGGCGGGCTCGGTGGTGGGGACGCCGGGGAGCTGCCCGACGCCCTCGCCGGAGTCCATCGCCAGCTGGTGGCCGGGCATGATCCGCCCGCGGGCGACCTCCGAGCCGCGCACCCGCAGCACGTATTCGTGCGAGTCGAGGCCGAGCTCGTCGTGGATGCGGACCGCCGGGATCACCGTCCCCAGCTCGCCGGCGAGCTGCTTGCGCATCGCCCCGACGCGGCCCATCAGCCCGCCGCCCTGGCCCGCTTCGACCATCGGCACGAGCCCGAAGCCGATCGCCAGCTCCAGCGGATCGACGGCGGTCGCGGCGTCGACGGTCGGCCCGGCCGGGAGCTCCGGCGCGCCGCCCGGCCCGAGCTGCGGCGGCCCACCGCGCCCGCCCGCGAGCGCGAGCTCGCCGGCCGGCTGCGGCATCCCGTCCTTCAGCGCGTAGGCGACCCCCGCCAGCGCGCCGCCGATCAAAAGAAACGGGATCTTCGGCAGCCCCGGCACCAGCGCGAACGCGCAGATCACCCCGGCGGCCACCATCGGCGCCTTGCGCTGGGCGAAGATCTGCCCGGCGATGTCGTTGCCGAGGTCGCGGTCGGACGCCGAGCGCGTCACCAGGATGCCCGCCGCGACCGAGATCAGGAGCGCCGGGATCTGCGCCGCGAGCCCGTCGCCGACGGTCAGCAGCGAGTAGTGCTGCACCGCTTCCGGGAAGGAGAGGTGCTGCTGCATGACCCCGACGACGATCCCGCCGATCAGGTTGATCATCACGATCAGGATCCCCGCGATCGCGTCGCCTTTGACGAATTTCGAGGCCCCGTCCATGGCCCCGTAGAAGTCGGCTTCGCGGGCGATGTCGTCGCGGCGTTCGTGCGCCTGCTGGTCGTTGATCTGCCCGGCGTTCAGGTCGGCGTCGATCGCCATCTGCTTGCCCGGCATCGCGTCGAGGGTGAAGCGCGCCGCCACCTCGGCGACCCGCCCGGCGCCGTTGGTGACGACGACGAACTGGATCACGATCAGGATCAGGAAGACGACCAGCCCGACGACGACGTTGCCGCCGACGACGAAGCTGCCGAACGCTTTGACGACCGAGCCGCCGTCGCCGTGGAGGAGGATCTGGCGCGTCACCGAGACGTTGATCGCCAGGCGGAACATCGTCGTCAGCAGCAGGAGCGAGGGGAAGGCGGCGAAGTCGAGCGCCCGCGGCACGTAGAGCGTCGCCACCACGATCGTGATCGCCGAGGCGATGTTCAGGGTGATGAAGAGGTCGATCAGCCCCGGCGGCAGCGGGACGATCATCATCACGACGACGAGGACGACCGCGACCGCGGCGACCAGGTCGGCGTGCGCCATCAGCTTTTTCATCGCCCCGCTCATGCGACGCTCGCGATCGGCGCCCGCCGGCGGGCGGTGCGGTAGACGTAGGCGAGGAGCTCGGCGACCGCGCGGAAGAAGTCGGCCGGGATTTCGGCGTCCAGCGGCACCGCGTCGAAGAGCGAGCGCGCCAGCGGCTTGTCCTCGACCACCGGCACGCCGGCCCCTTCGGCGACCTTGCGGATCTCCAGCGCGATCAGGTCCTGCCCCTTGGCGACGACGACCGGCGCGGGACGCTTGCCGTCGTAGGCGAGGGCGACGGCGAAGTGGGTCGGGTTGGCGACGACGACGTCGGCGCCGAGCACCGCCGACATCATCCGCCCGCGCGACATCTGCTGGGCGCGGCGGCGCATCGCCCCGCGCAGCTCGGGGGAGAGCTGCTCTTCTTTGTGCTCGCGCTTGACCTCCTCCTTGGTCATCCGCAGCCCTTTCTCGTGTTTGTGGCGCTGCCAGAGCACGTCGATCGCGCCGATCAGGAGGTAGGCGGCGGCCGCCTTCCAGGCGATGCCGGCGGCGAGCGAGGCGATCGCCGCGCCGAAGGCGGGCGGTTCGATGCCGGTCATCGCGGCGAGCTTCGACATGTTCGGCAAGAGCGCCAGCGCCGCGATCGCGCCGACCGCGCTCACCTTCACGATCGCCTTCAGCGCCTCCACCCAGGAGCTCGGGCCGAGCAGGTTCTTCGCCCCCTGCACCGGGTTCAGCCGTTTGAAGTCCGGTTTCAGCCCGGCCGGGTTCACGTTCAGGCCGACCTGGCCGAGGTTGACGACCAGCGCCGCTCCGAAGCAGGTGAGCGCGACCGGCGCGATCGCCGTCGCCATCGCCATCCCGGCGCTGCCGGCGAGGCCGCCGAGCCCCGTGCCCGCGGCCTTCTCCGGGTCGCCGGCGTCGGCCAGCATGCCGCGCATGGTGTCGCCGAGGCTGGTCGCGATGTGGGGGGCGAAGACGGCCAGCGACCCGAGCGCCGCGACCAACACGACGGCCCCGTTCAGGTCGCTCGATTTCGCCACCTGCCCTTTTTTGCGCGCGTCCCTGCGGCGTTTCGGCGTCGCCTTCTCGGTGCGGTCCTCTTTCGGCATCAGATCACCCCCATCCCGATCCCGGCGAGCCCGGTTTCCACCGAGTGCTGCAGTTGGTCGTAGAACCAGGTGCCCATGAAGGGCAGCGCGGCGGCGACGACGAGGAGCCCGACGATGATCTTCGCCGGGAAGCCGACCGCGAAGATGTTCAGCTGCGGGACGACGCGGGAGACGACGCCGAAGGCGACGTCGGTGAGGATCAGCGCCAGGAGCACCGGCGCCGCCACCTCGAGCGCCGCCGTGAGAATGCCGATGAAGGCGTCCGACACCGCCGCGGTCATCCGGCCGAGCGAGGGGAACCCCAGCATCGGCACCAGTTCGTAGGTGCGCGCCAGCCCGCGGATCACCCACGCCTCGCCGTCGATGACGATGAAGACGAGGATGCCGACCATCGCGTAGAGCTGCGACATCGTCCCCGACTGGGTGTTGTCCACGGGGTTGATCAGCGAGCCGAAGTTGAGGCCGATCTGGGTGTCGATCATCGCCCCGGCGGCGTCGACGGCGGCGAACAGGCAGGCGATCGCCATCGCGAAGGCGAGGCCGATGACGATTTCCTTCAGCGCCAACTCTATGATCCGCCCTGCGTCGGCGGGGATCGCCTGCCCGTGCAGGGCGAGCGGCGCGAGGCCGATCGCGATGCCGACGGCGATCACCGCGCGCGCCCGCAGCGGCACCATCGAGGAGGAGAACGGCGGCGCCAACAAGAACAGCGGCGAGACCCGGGCGAGGACGAGGATGAAGCCGACCAGCGTGTTGCGGTCGAGCGTTTCGATCGTCACGCTCATTCTTCCTTCACCAGCCCGGGGATCGAGTGGTAGAGGTCGGTCGTGTAGCCGACGACCTGGTTCAGCATCC
>DASZUW010000024.1:0-4381 GCA_035547475.1 Solirubrobacterales bacterium | reverse complement strand
CCCGACCGCAAGGACGAGAAGCCGCGTTTCGGCACGCTGGGGTCGGTCCGCCAGCGGATCGAGTCGGTCTTCTGGACCTGCAAGGGCCAGCTCGGGCTCGAGCGCCACGGCGCCCGCACCATGCCTGGGCTCTTCGCCCGGATCGGGATACGCCTGCTCGCCCTCTCGGCGGGCCTATGGCACAACTGGCAGATCGACGAGCCGGGCAGGCACTTCGCCGCCTACACCCACTGATTTAGGAATCAATCATCTAGCCGAGCTCGGCCAGGCGCGAGACGGTCTGGGCGCAGACTTCGTCGGCCCAGGCGGGCGGGTCCGGGACTTTGTTGGAAACCCAGACCTTGCTGATCCCGAGCTTCGACATCTCCTCCATCAGGGAGAGGAAGCCGTCGACGTCGTCGAGCGGGTTCGCGGCGACGAGGATCGTCTTCTCGATCTCCCCGTAGTCGCGCCCCTCGGTCTCGCAGTGGCCTTTCAGCACCTCGAGTTTGTGGGCGACGACCGCGGGGTCGCTGCTGGTGAAGTTGCAGGTGTCGGCGTAGCGCGCCACCAGCCGCAGCGTCTTTTTCTCGCCGCCGCCGCCGATCATCAGGGTCGGGCGCGGGCGCTGGAGCGCCGGCGGGGAGTTCAGCGTCTCGGCCAGGCGGTAGTGCTTGCCCTCGTAGGGCCCGTCGTCGTCGCTCCACATCTGCAGGCAGATCTGGATCGCCTCCTCGAGGCGCTCGAAGCGCTCCGCCAGCGGCGGGTAGGGGACGCCGAGCCCCTGGTGCTCCTCCTCGAACCACGCGGCGCCGATGCCGAGCTGGGCGCGGCCGCCGGAGAGGACGTCGAGCGTCGTCACCGTCTTCGCCAGCAGTCCCGGATGGCGGTAGGTGACGCCGGTGACGAGGAGGCCGAGGCGCATCCGCTCGGTCTGCGCGGCGATGAAGCCGAGCGCGGTGTAGCCCTCGAGCATCGGCTCGGTGTGCGGGGCGACCGGGGGGATCTGGAACCAGTGGTCCATCAGGGTGAACTGGTCGGCGCCGCCCGCCTCGGCGGCGCGCGCCGTGGCGGCGAGGGTCGTCGCGATGTTCTCGGGGCCGCCGGCGTAGCTGAAGGATGGGTTGTGGATCGCGAGCTTCAAGGTCTTCCTTCCGACTGGGGGGTTGCGACCCACGGAAGACTAGGGAGGGCCGGTCGTAGGCTAGGAGGCCTCGCCGCCGCCGACGACCTCGGCCACCGCGCCCGCCGCGAGCACCTTGCGCCCGAGCCGCGTCGGGGTGTAGTCGAGCTCGCCCATCGCGGTGTGCATCTGCGCGCGGACCAGCGAGGCGTGCTCGAGCGCCTGCATCGCCTCGGCCACCAGCCGCTGCAATCGCAGGCGGGTGCGATCGTCGACCGACCTCGTCGACCCGCCCGGGGCCATCGCCGTCGCGATCCCCGCGACCGTCGCCCCGGCGCCGACGTTCGGCCCGCCGACCGTCACCTCTTCCTCGGGGTCCTCCCACTCCGCTCCCGGCCCGAAGGCCTTGCCCATCACCTCGGCCGCCAGCGCGGCGAGCGTCAGCCGGTCGAGCCGCTCGATCTCGGCTTCCAGCGCATCCGCTTCCGCGCTCCTGTCGGCCCTGCTGCCGAACAGCGCCATCCCGCCTTCCTTTCGTTCCGAAACTCGCCGCCGGGGTTGGCGACGCGCGGGCAAGGATAGGTACGTGGACGGACCCGGCGCGGTTCGACCTTGTCGGACCGCTCAAGGAGCCGCGCCGGGCGGCCCGGTCACGTGTCGATGCCTACGGCGCGGCGCGGATCAGCTTCTTGTTGACGAACTCGTCGGCGCCGAAGTTGCCGAGCTCGCGGCCGAAGCCGGAGCGCTTGAAGCCGCCGAAGGGCAGCTCGGGCGCGTCGGCCCCGACCAGGTTCACGTAGACCATGCCCGCTTCGATCCGGTCGGCGACCCGCTCGGCCTGCTCGGGGTCGGTGGTCATCACGTAGGAGCCGAGCCCGAACTGCGTGTCGTTGGCGAGCTTCACGGCCTCCTCCTCGGAGGAGACCTTGTAGACCTGGGCGACCGGGCCGAAGAACTCTTCCTGGGACGCCTCGTCGCCGGGTTTGATCCCGGTGAGGATCGTCGGTTCGAAGAAGTTGCCGTCGCGCTTGCCGCCGACCAGCACTTCGGCGCCGCCGGCGATCGCCCGTTTCACCTGGTCCTCGAGGCGGTCCGCCGCGGTCTTCGAGGAGAGCGGCCCGACGACGGTGCTTTCCTCGGTCGGGTCGCCCGGCTTGGCCCCTTCGACCCGCTCCTTGAACTTGGCGAGGAATTCGTCGTAGTAGTCCTCCAGGACGATGAAGCGCTTCGCCGCGTTGCAGGACTGCCCGGTGTTGTCGAGGCGCGCTTCGGCGGCTTTGTCGGCGACCGCGTCGAGGTCGTCGGCGCCGAGGACGATGAACGGGTCCGAGCCGCCCAGCTCCAGCACCACCTTCTTCAGGTTGCGGCCGGCGATCTCGGCGACCGCGGCGCCCGCCCGCTCGGAGCCGGTGACCGACACGCCGTGGACGCGCGGGTCGGCGATCACCCACTCGATCTGGTCGTTGGTCGCGTAGATGTTCTGGTAGACGCCCTCCGGCGCGCCCGCGTCGTCGAAGATCTTCTGGATCGCCTCCGCCGATTCCGGGCACTGCGGCGCGTGCTTCAGCAGGATCGGGTTGCCGATCACAATGTTCGGGCCGGCGAAGCGGGCCACCTGGTAGTAGGGGAAGTTCCACGGCATGATCCCGAGCAGCGGCCCGAAGGCGCTCCGCCGCACGATCGCCGTGCCGTCGCCGCCGAAGTGCTTGATCGGCTCGTCGGCCATCAGTTCCTCCGCGTTCTCGGCGTAGAAACCGTAGATTTCGGCGCAGAAGTCGACCTCCATCAGCGCCTGCTCGACCGGCTTGCCCATCTCGCGGACGATGATCTGGGCGAGCTCCTCGCGGCGCTCGGAGTGCAGGTCGGCGGCCTTCTTGATCAGCGCGGCGCGCTGGCCGACCGTCGTCTGGCGGGTCCAGGTCCGGTAGGCCTGGTCGGCGCGTCCGATCGTCTCCCGCAGCTCGTCGTCGGTGATCGTCGGGTACTCCTTGATCGTCTCCCCGGTGGCGGGATTGACTACGGCGTAATCGCTCATCTGTTTCCTCGCGCTGAAGTTGTTTTCGTTCTCGGGCCGCCCTTTCCCGGTGGGCAGCCACCCCCGATCGGGGCCTCCCTGAGAACTTAGCCGGTCAGCTTCGCCCGCTCGCGCCAGTTTGGACAGGCCGCGCCGGGTCGCGACTCCACTGTGACCAAGAGCCGGGGAAGAGGCGGCCGGGCGCGAGGCCCGCCTGCTCCATCGCCAGCAGGTTGTGGCAGGCGGTGACGCCGGAGCCGCAGTAGGAGATGACCTCGGTCCCGTCGCCGAAGTCGAGGCGCGCGCGCAGCTCCTCGGGCGGGAGGAGCCGGCCCTCGGCGTCGACGTTCTCGCGGCAGGGGACGCTGAGCGCCCCGGGGATGTGGCCCGCCCGCGGGTCGACGGCGTCGGGCTCCCCCTCGAAGCGCTCGCGCTGGCGCGCGTCGATGAGGACGGGCGGCGCGGAGGCGGACGTGACCGCCGCGCGATCGGCCGCGTCCGCCGACCTGTGTTGGGGCGCGGGGGCGCCGGGATGGGCGGGCGCGATCGCGGAATCGGAGCCGTGCGCGGTCGCGGCGGAGGCGGCGGCGACCTCCTCGATCGTCGCGAGGCGCTCGGCGGGCCAATCGCGGGCGGTGAAATCGGCCGGCTCACGGTCGGTGTCGCCGAACTCGGTCCGCCGCGCGCCGGGCCCACTCGCGAGCTCCCCGCGCCAGGCGCCGAGCCCGCCGTCGAGCACCGCGGCCTCGTGACCCGTCACGCGCAGCATCCCGACCAGCCGCGCCGCGATCACCCCGCCCGCGTCGTCATATGCCACCACGGTCTCGTCCTCGCCGATCCCGAGCGCGCCCATCGCGGCGGCGAAGTCCGCCGGCTCCGGCAACGGATGGCGCCCCTCCCCCGCCTCGGCATCCCTCGTCATCGCGGTGTCGAGGTCGACGAAGACGGCCCCGGGAACGTGCCCACCCTCATAGGCGACCCGGCCCGATCGCCCGTCGAGGTACCACCGGCAGTCCGCGAACACCACCCGATCGCGCTGCCGCTCGACCCACTCGACTCCGACGAACGGCCCGATCATCGCCCGCATCCTGCCACTCCGGGCCGACCGACCTGCCGAGATAGCGCGCCGTGGACAAGCCGCCCTCGGACCGAGCGCGGGTGCGGGAGAGCGGGGCCGTCGCGGCTGCCGCGGATGCCGTGCCGACCCCTGACGGGCGGCTGTGGTCGGCACGGCATCCGCGGCAGGGCGGGCGCGGGTGAGGGGG
>DASZUW010000023.1:0-2099 GCA_035547475.1 Solirubrobacterales bacterium | reverse complement strand
GAAGAGGGCTCCGACCCGACCGCTCCCCCCACCGCGGATGGGAACGACTAGGCGGATCCTGCTCGCGGCCCTGGCGCTCGCCTTCGTGGCGGGCGCCCCGGTCGCGCGCGGCGCCGAACCGGTCGGTGCCGCCGAAAGCTTCCCGACCAACTGCCAGGTCGGCGAAATCGCCGCCGCCAAGGAAGGCGGCGGCGCCTGGTTCGCCTGCTTCGACCCCGACGAATCCGGCTACGACGGCCACGCCTCCGCCGGCCGCGTCGCCCCGAACGGCCAGGTGGTCGAATACGACGACGCCTCCTTTCCCCGGCACAGCTTCCCCGGCAAAGTCGCCGTCGGCGGCGACGGCAGCTTCTGGATGGCACTCGAATCGCCGCCCGACTACTACGGGCCCGAACCGATCGCGCCGCGGTTGGCGCGGGTGACGCCGAGCGGCGAAACGTCCGTCATCCCGCTCTCGCTGAGCCACGAAGAACGGATCTTGGAATTGGTCGCGGCTCCCGGCGGCTACCTGTGGTTCGCCGGCGCGGTGCCGTACATGGACAAGGACGTGGCGATCTGGCAGGTCTCGCCGAGCGGCGCGGTCTCGCGGGTGCCGGCGCCGCTTCGCCCGAACCGCCTGCCGGGGCTCGTGGTCGGGGCGGAAGGCGACCTCTGGTTCACGGGCGCCGGATCAGGCACGGTCGAGGCGCCGTTCTTCCGACTCGCCCCGGGCGGGACGCCGGTCGAAGTAGGCGGCGGCAACGGGGCGGGACAGCGGTCGCTCGCCCCCGACGGCAGCATCTGGTTCCTCGGTGGAAGCAAGGCCCCGGCGGTCGGCCGCATCACGCCGGACGGGCGGGTGATCGACGACGTGGCGGCCAAGATCGATGCGGAAGAAGGCACGATCTCCGCCACGGTCGCCGGCGCGGACAGCAGCCTGTGGTTCGGGACGCACGGCTTCCAACGCCCGACGATCGGTCGGGTGACGCCGAGCGGCAAGGTGGAGTCTTTCCAGCACTGCCTGGTCTTCAGCCAGCCCTACTTCGGCCCCGAACGACTCGTGCGCGGCACCGAAGGCGACATCTGGTTCACCAGCGTGGAGAGTCGCAACCTGCCCCATATAGCCGACCCGCCGTCGATCGGCCGGGTGACGCCGGACGGTCGGATCACCCAGATCTACGGCCTGGAACGCGAACCGTGGACGATTGCCGCCGGCCCGGAAGGAGGCGTCTATTTCGCCTCCGACGGCAGGGCGATCCAGCACATCGGGCCGATCACAGGAAAGGTCAACGGCTTCTACGTCGGCCGCTTCATCCGCACCGAACGGGACGGCCGCTCGCTGGTCACGGTCTGGGTGCCGAGCGCCGGCAAGGTCCGGATCAAGCCGCTGGCGCTCCACGTCGGCCGCGGGCTGCGTGGGCGGCTTCCCCTGCACGCGAAGGCGACCACCGCGACGGTCGGCTGTGGCACTCCGCAGGTCCAGGTCCGCCCGGTCGGCCCCGCGGCGCGCGCCTTCCGCGAGCACGGGCTCGCGGTCGAGACCGCCGCCGTCACCTTCACTCCGCGTGGCGGCACCCCTTACACCGAGGAAGCGACGCTGCACCTCCGCCGGCCCAAGCACTGAGGTAGGCCCGGAGGAGCCGACGGCCGGGTCCCGGCGTCCCGCCTATCCCAGCCAGCCCGCCCGCCGACGCATCGTCTTGATGCGGCGGAACTCGGCGATGTCCTCGCGCAACGCCGCCGGCGCCGGCGCCGGGAGGAAGCGCGCCGGGAGGGGACTCTCGACGACCTCCTCGTCGCGCTTGCTGACCCGGTAGGCGCGGGCGCCGCGCCGGGCGGTGACGGCGGACGGAGAGTCCTCGCCCTCCCACAGCACCCCGGCGTAATCGTCGAGTCCATAGCCGGACGGCATGCCGTCGGCGACCGCCGCGAGGTAGGCGGCGCGGCGCTCGGGCTCGTTGTTGTAGTGGACGCAGAGGCTGCCGTGGAGGAGGCCGAGGCCGGCGGCCTCTAGCGGCTTGCCCGAGGACTTGGTGATGCCCGCCTCGAACCAGCACATCGCCCCGGCGCTCTGGCCCGCGAGGACGATGCCGCGGCGCCAGGCGAGGCTGAGGATCGAG
>DASZUW010000022.1:0-11470 GCA_035547475.1 Solirubrobacterales bacterium | reverse complement strand
CGAGGCCGGGCCTCCCCGGACGGCCCCGACGCGGCGCCTGTGGTGACTTGGTCCCGTATAGAGGGAGTTTCTCTCCACAGCAAAGCCCTGAGTGATGGGAAGGCATGAGGAAGACGGGAGGAAGCGTGGAGTTCGCGACGTCTTCGTGACGACGCCTCACCTCGGTCCCTCACCCTCTCCCCGATCACCCGGCCCTCTCGGCCACGGCCACAGCCGACCCGGGTCGTGGCCGAGAGGGCCGCGTCCCTCGGCCGTCCCTTGATCAGGGCCCCGGGGGGCCGCGTTCAAGGTGCTTTGATCGAGTCCCCGAAGCGGTCGACGAACGTCGTCTCCTCCACCGGCAGGCGGCGGAGCCTCGTCGGGAAGCCGCGCTCCGGATAGCCCGCGGCGACGTGGCAGGCGGTCAGGTAGTCGTCAGGGATCTCGAGCAGGTCGCGGACCTCGGCGTCGTACTCGCAGAGGAGGGTGGTGATCGTCGTCGCCACGCCCTCGACGCGGAGGGCGATGCAGAGGTTCTGGACGAAGGGGTAGATGGAGGCGCCGCCGACCACGGAGGGGCGGTCCTGGCCGGCGTCGGTGATGTGGAGGGCGTCGATGCGGGCGCAGACGACGAGGATGAGGGGGACGTCGGCGAGGGCGTGGGCGAACTCGTTCGCCGCGTCGGCGGCGCGCTGGGCCGAGTCGTATTCGCCGAGTGCCTGGCTGCCCGCCGAGGCCGCCTCGTAGTACCGGCGCCAGGGGACCAGGTAGAGATCGCGGAGGCGCTCCTTCTTCGCCCGGTCGCGGACCGCGACCAGGCGGGTCGGCTGGCGGTTGCCGCCCTGCGGGGCGAAGCGCGCCGCCTCGACCGCGCGGTGGAGGGCCTCGTCGGGGACATCGTCGGGGCGGTAGCGCCGGCAGCTGCCGATGGTCCGCATCGCCTCGCGGACGTCCACCGACGTCAGTCCCCGTCGCGGCGGAGTTTGACCGTTATCCCCGGCTGGGCGAGCGTGATGTGGCGGGCCGAGTGGTTCTCTTCGATCAGCTCGACCACCCGCTCCAGCACGCTGCCGTCATGGCGCCACCCCTTGGTGCGTAGCGGCGGGCCGGCGAGCATCTTGTCGACCTGCTCCTGGGGGCAGAAGTAGCGCAGCAGCAGCTCCTCGTCGGAGAGGTGCTCGCCGAGGCGCTTGCGCCACTCCGAGACCGGGGTGCGGTCGCGCTCCCACCCTTCGAGTTCTTTGGCGCGCGGCTTGGAGAAGATCTTGTCGGCGACCTCGGGGTCGACCGGCCGCATCAGCGGCCCGTAGTGGCCCATCGCGTACTGGATCACTTCGTCGGGGACCACCTGGTAGCGCTCCGGCATCACCACGTTCAGCACCGCCTGGATGCCGACGAACTGCGAGAAGGGCGTCGCCATGACCGGCTCGCCGAGCTCGGCGCGGACGACGACGATCTCCTCGATCACCTCCTGGAACTTCTCCGGCATCCCGTACTCGTTCAGCTGGTTTTTCAGCGTCCCGGTCATCCCGCCGGGAAGCTGGTGTTTGTAGGGGAGCATCCGGTACTCGTTCGGCACCCCTACCTCGTAGCCGATCCGCGCGGCTTCGGCGTAGAAATGGTCGGCCACCGGCTGCAGGTGGGATTTGTCGAGGTTGTGGGTGTGGCCGAGCTCCTCGACGATCTCGACCATCGCCTCCGTCGAGGGCAGCGAGGGCCCGTTGGCGAGCGGCATCGACGCGGTGTGGATGAGGTCGATCCCCGCTTTCATCGCCTCGACGTAGACGAGCGGCGCGAGGCCGGTCGTGTTGTGGGAGTGGATCTCGAGGCGAACGTCGCCGGTCGCCTCCTGCAGGGCCGGGAGCAGCGTCGCCGCACGCTCCGGCGTCAGCACGCCGGGGGCGTCCTCGACGTAGATCCGCTTGACCCCGGGCCAGCTCGCCATTTCGCGGGCGCGGTCGGCGAAGAACTCGTCGGTGTGCAGCTCCGAGAGCCCGTACATGATCGCCGGCACCACTTCGCCGCCGACCGCCTGCAGGGCCCGCGTGCGCTCCTTCATCAGCGGCATGTCGTAGAGGCAGTCGAACAGCCAGTGGCTCTCCACCCCGTGCCTGACCAGCACTTCGATCCAGAGGTCGAGGATCCCCTCGGGGACGAAGCCGAAGCTCCCCGCGGCGACCGGGCGGAGGGCCGAGCGCAAGGGCTGGTTCGGCAGGTTCCGCACCAGGTGGTCAAGCCACGCCCACGGATCGTCGCCGGACTCGCGCAGCATCACGACCATGCTGGTCGCGCCGAGCAGGTCGATCGTGTCGAAGCCGGTGGCGTTCAGATGCGGCAGCGCCGGCGTCGCGTGCTGCGCGCGCATCCGCATCCCCCACAGGCTCTGCGGCCCGTCGCGCAGGGTCTGGTCGATGAACCCGATCTCGGCCATGGCGCGAAGCTACCAACGCCCGCCGCCACCGCGCCGGCGGCCGCCGCGCGCTTCTGGAGGTTCGCCAAACGCCCGGGCCGCCGGCCGCCTGGCCCAGAAGTCCAGGCAGTCCCCACCCCGCGTCCCGAAACGCTCGACCGCCTAGCGGTAGGTGACCAGGCCGCGGTCGACCGCCTCGAGGTGCGAGTGGTCGTTGAAGGAGACGACGTTCGTGCCCGTGGAGCCGATCGCGAGCTTGGTCACCGAGGCGTTGACGAGGACGCGGTTCAGGGCGGCGAAGACCGCGGCCGGGGCGCCGAGGAGGGTGCCGACGACCGCGGCGATCGCCCCGCCGGAGGTGACGACGACCGCGGTCTCGCCGCGGGTCAGCCGGGCTGCGAGGTCGGCCAATGCCGCGCTGCCCGCGCCGCTGAACTCGGGCCAGGTCTGCGCGGTCGGGCTGCGCTCGGCGTGCGCCACCCACTCCGCGAGCGCGGGCTCGAGCGCCGCCTGGAAGCCGCGGTTCGTGAGCGTCGCGCCGGCCCCTT
The DNA here is from genome assembly GCA_035547475.1 of Solirubrobacterales bacterium. Lineage (GTDB taxonomy): Bacteria > Actinomycetota > Thermoleophilia > Solirubrobacterales > 70-9 > VAYN01. The sequence goes on along the minus strand of DASZUW010000022.1, from coordinate 8,533 downwards.
CGGCCTGCAGGCGCAGGTCGGTGTCGCTGTGGTGGGTGAGGACGTCGTCGGGATCGAACTCGTCCCAGCGCGGCTCGACCTCGAGCTCCGGCGCGCCGCGGGCGGTGAACGCCGCGGCAGTTTCGCGTTGGCGCCGCAGCGTGCCGCTCACGAGGCGCGCCGGCCGGTAGCCGCGCTCGTCCAGTGACGCGGCGACGATCTCCGCCTGGCGGCGCCCCGCCTCGGAGAGGACGTCGTAGTCGGCCGCCCCGAAGGAGGCCTGGCCGTGGCGGACGAGGAGGACCGTGGGCACGTCGGAATTATCGACAAGGCCGGGCGCGCCGGGTCGCGACGGGCCGCGCCGCCGGGTCTAGGGTCGCGGCGATGCGCCGCACGATCTTCACCGCCGAGCACGAGCTGTTCCGCGAATCGGTGGCCGAGTTCTGCCGCCGCCACGTCCACCCGAACATCGACCGCTGGCGCGAGGAGCGCTGGACGGGGCGCGAGATCTGGGAGGAGGCCGGCCGCCAGGACTTCCTCGGCCTCGCGATGCCGCCCGAGCACGGCGGCGCCGGGCTCGACGACTTCCGCTTCAACCAGGTGCTGGGCGAAGAGCTGGCCGCCGCCTCGCTGGCGGTGAACTCGGCGCTCTGCCTCGGCGTCGACGTCGTCGCCCCCTACCTGCTGGAGCTGACCGACGACGAGCAGAAGCGCCGTTACGTCCCCGACTTCTGCGCGGGCAGGCTGATCACGTCGATCGGGATGACCGAGCCGCAGGCGGGTTCCGACCTGGCGGCGCTGCGCACCCGCGCGGTCCGCGCGGGCGACGGCTGGATCCTGAACGGCGCCAAGACCTTCATCACCAACGGCAGCGCCGCCGACCTCGTGGTGGTCGCCGCGCGCACCGGCGAGGGGCGCAAGGACGTCAGCCTGTTCCTGCTCGAGGGCGGGACGGAGGGCTTCCACCGCGGCCGCCGGCTGGCGAAGGTCGGCCAGCACGAGGCCGACACCGCGGAGCTCTTCTTCGAGGACGTGCGACTGCCGCCCTGGAGCCTGCTCGGGGAGGTGGACCGCGGTTTCGACTACATGATGGAGCGCCTGCCGCAGGAGCGGCTGAGCGTCGCCGTCGCCAACGTCGCGCACGCCGCCGCGGCGCTGGAGGCGACCCTCTCCTACGCGCGCGAGCGGCGGGCCTTCGGGCGCCCGATCGGGAGCTTCCAGCACAACCGCTTCCTGCTCGCCGAGATGCAGACCGAGATCGACGCGGCGCGGGCCTTCGTCGACCAGTGCGTGATGGCGCACGTCGAAGGCGCGCTCACCGAGGTCGACGCGGCGAAGGCGAAGTGGTGGACGGCCGAGCTGCAGAACCGGATCCTCGACCGCTGCGTGCAGCTGCACGGCGGCTACGGGTTCATGGACGAGTACCGCGTCGCGCGCTTCTGGGCGGACGGCCGGGTGAGCAAGATCTGGGGCGGGACGAACGAGATCATGAAGGACCTCGTCGGTCGCTCCATGGGATTGGGATAACCACAAGGAGGAGTGAAGATGGCGACCGGCTTCCACTGGAACGAGCTCTACGCGTGGCACGACACCGGCACCGGGTCGGCCTACCTCTCGACCGGCGGGCTGGTCGAGCCCGAGCAGCACGGCGAGAGCCCGGCGACGAAGCGGCGGCTGCGCAACCTGCTCGACGTGACCGGCCTGCTCGAGCGGACGGTGGAGCTGAAGGGGCGCGAGGCGACCGAGGAGGAGATCCTGCGCGTCCACACCCCCGCCTACCTCGACCGGATCAAGCGCGAAAGCGAGGAAGGCGGGGGCGACGGCGGCGAACTGGCGCCCTTCGGCGCCGGCGGGTACCGCATCTGCGCGCTGTCGGCGGGAGGGGTGATCGCCACGGTCGAGGCGGTCTGGAACGGCGACGTCGACAACGCCTACTCGCTGAACCGCCCGCCCGGACACCACGCCGAGCGCGACGAAGGCCGCGGCTTCTGCGTCTTTGCCAACATCGCGATCGCGGTCGAGCACATGCGCGCCGTCCACGGGCTCGAGCGGATCGCGATCGTCGACTGGGACGTCCACCACGGCAACGGCACCGAGCACGCCTTCTACGACGACCCCGGCGTGCTGACGATCTCCCTCCACCAGGACGGCCTCTTTCCGGCCGGATCGGGGCTGGTCGAGCACACCGGCGAGGGCGCGGGCGAGGGGTACTGCGTGAACGTGCCGCTGCCGCCCGGCACCGGCGACGGTGGCTACAACGCGGCGATCGAGCGGGTCGTGGCGCCCGCGCTCGAGGGCTTCGAACCGCAGATCGTCATCATCGCCTCAGGCCTCGACGCCTCGATGATGGACCCGCTGGCGATGATGATGGTGACCAGCGAGGGATATCGGCAGATGACCGACCAGATGGTCGCGCTGTCTGAGCGCGTCTGCGACGGCAAGCTGGTGGCGATCCACGAGGGTGGCTACTCCTCCTCCTACGTGCCCTTCTGCGGCGCGGCCGTGGTCGAGGGGCTGCTGGGGATCGACAAGGTGGTTGAGGACCCCTTCATCGAGGCCTTCCGCGGGATCGGCTACACCCGACCTCCAGCCCCACCAGGAGGCCGTCATCGAAGCGGCGGCCGAGAACGCCAAGGCGATCTCCTAGGCCGCGGCGCGGAGAATTCCGCCGAGGCGAGTGCCGCCCCTAGGCGGCGAGGGGAAGCTCGTGGACCGGGTCGGACCCGGTGTCGGCGAAGACGTCGCGCTTCCCGTACATGGCGAAGCGGATCGCGCGCAGGGCCTCGTCGTTGTCGGCGCCCCGCACCAGCTCGGTCTTCTCGCCGTCGCGAACCTCGTTGATGGTCCAGGTCTTGTGCTGCATGTGCTGCTCAGCTCCTAGTTCGATTTCTCTCACCTCTCAGTGAACCGCAGAAGCGAACAGACGTTTGTGAAAGCGCGCACACAGAGGGCGCTTGGGGATCCGACGAAGCGCGCCGCCGGAATCGGCGCCGCCGGCCGCCGGAGCTGGTTGGCTCGGGGAGCCAACGAGTCGAGGAGGAGAGGCCGTGCCCTACAAGCTCTACGCCTACTGGTCGGCGCCGAAGCCCGAGGACGTCGAGGAGTTCGAGCGCTACTACGCCGAGACGCACGTGCCCCGCGCCGCCGCGGTGCCCAACCTCAAGGCGATCAACACGACGCGCACCGCGGACGGGTTCGAGGGCGGCGCGGCCGACCATTACCGCGTCGCCGAGATGGTCTTCGACAGCGCCGAGGCATTGGCGGAGTCGGAAGCCTCGGGGGAGTGGGCGACGATGCGGGCCTGCTCCGGCGACATCATCGAGCGCTTCGGCGTGACGCTGACGGTGGAGTCGGGCGAGGTCGTCGAACGGGCCGGGGTGGGGTGAGGGCTCGGCCGGAGGTCCACAGGACCTCGGGCGGCCCGGCCGAGACCGGTGAGGATCCGGCTTACGCCCCCACCCGCTCGGCCACCAGCTCCCGCACCGCAGGCTTGGCGATCTTGCCCGTCGCGGTCTTCGGGAGCTCGGGGACGGCGATGACCGTCGTCGGGCACTTGTAGTGGGCGATGCGCGCGCGACAGTGGTCGATCAGGGCCGCCGGGTCGAGGTCGTCGCCGTCGACGGTGGTGACGACGGCGCAGGGGGTCTCGCCCCAGCGCTCGTGGGGGAGGCCGATCACGACGGCCTCGGCGACGCGGGGGTGGGAGAGGACCACCTGCTCGACCTCGATCGAGGAGATGTTCTCGCCGCCGGAGATGATCAGGTCCTTCTTGCGGTCGACGATCCAGTAGAAGCCCTCGTCGTCGGCGCGGCCGATGTCGCCGGTCGAGAACCAGCCGTCGGCGTCGAAGGATTCGGCGGTCTCCTTCGGCTTGCGCCAGTAGCCGGCGCAGATGTTGCGGCCGCGCAGTTGGATCTCGCCGACGCCGCCCGGCGGGAGCGGTTCGCCCTCGTCGTCCACGATCCGCGCCTCGACGTGGAAGAACGGCCGGCCGATCGAGCCCGGCTTGCGCCGCTGGTCGCCGGGCCCCATGGTGGTCGCCGAGGAGGTCGTCTCGGAGAGGCCGTACCCCTGGCGGTAATCGAGGCTGAGCTCGGCGAAGCGGTCCATCAGCGGCTGCGGGCAGGCCGCGCCGCCGGAGCCGACGAAGCGCAGGCGCGAGGTGTCGAGCGCCTCGATCTCCGGCGTCGCCAGCATCATCTGCCAGGCGGTCGGGATCGCGAACCAGACCGTGATCTCCTCGGCCTCGGCCAGCCGCACCGCCGCGGCCGGGTCGAAGTCCTCCATCAACACGACCTTGCCGCCCTTGTAGAGGAGCGGCACGGTGAGGATGTAGAGGACGACGTGGAAGATCGGGTTGACGACGAGCGTGGCGTCGTCGCGGCGGAGGTCCCAGTCGGCGAGGTAGTTCTGGACGTTCGCGAGGACGCCGCCGTGGGTGAGGACCGCGCCCTTCGGCGGCCCGGTGGTGCCGGAGGTGTAGACGATCGACACCGGGTCCTGCGGGCGGACCGGGTGCGGGTCGAGCGGCAGCGCGGCCTCCCGCCAGGCGACGTATCCCGCGTCCCGGCCGTCGACCGCGATGACGCGCGGCGGCTCGCCCTCCATCAGCTCCAGCGCCGCGGTCACGGCAGCGGCCGTGTCGGCCTGGACGACGACGAGCTCGGCGCCCGAGTCGGCCAGCGCGTAGGCGACCTCCTCGCTGGAGAGGCGGAAGTTCAGCGGCACGAAGATCGCGCCGGCGCGCGCCGTCGCGAACAGCAGCTCGACGAACTCGACCCGGTTCTTCAGGGCCGTCGCGACGCGCTGTCCGGGCTTGACGCCGGCCTCGCGGACCGCGCCCGCGGCGAGCCCGACCCGTCGCTCGAGCTCGGCGTAATCGACCCGCTCGGCGCCGCACACGAGCGCCGTCCGGTGCGGGTCGCGGCGCGCCCGCAGCGCGGTCCAGGACCCGATGTTGTCGCTGCGGAAGCGCGGCGCCACGTCGCCTCCCTCAGGCATGGACCGCCCGGCCGTCGACAGCCCTCGCCGCGTCCAGGACGGCCTCCGTCGCCATCGGGGTCGGCGGCGACGACGCCCCGGGCGCCCACGCGGGCGAAGCCTCGCCGGAGATCTTCTGCCTGTCGGCGGTCCTCCGGCCGAGTCGGGCGGGACCGATCGCGGCGAGGTGACCGCCCGGGCCACCCCCGATCACGAGCGGGTCGAAGCTCGCGCCCATCAGGGCCGGCCGCCGTGGTGGGGCACGTCCACCTCGACGGTCCACAGGGACGCGGCGGCGCCGTTGTCCTCGCCCATCCCCTGGCGCCAGTCTGGCGCCACGCACATCAAGAGCGTCCGCCCGTCGACCCCGCCGAGCTGCACCGCGTAGGTCGCCATCCCGGGTTCCGGCGCGTCGATCCGCTGGAGCACCTCGCCGTCGGGGGAGAAGCGGCCGATCCAGTCGCCGAGCGAGTTGCCGGCCCAGACGCAGCCCTCGGCATCGAGGGTGCAGCCGTCGGGGCCGTAGCTGACGTTCGAGTAGTCCGCGGCGATCTCCGCCAAGGGAAGCGTCGGCGCGATCTGGCAATAGACGCGGCGGCCGGAGAGCGTGCCGTCGGCGGCGACGTCGTAGGCGGTGAGGCGCGAGGCGATCGTCTCGGCGACGACCAGGGTGTCGCCGCCGGGCGAGACCATGATCGAGTTCGGGAAGCGCAGGTCGTCGGCGACCGGGGTCACGGTTCCGTCGGGATCGACCCGCATCAGCGGCGAGCCCACCGGCCGCTCGCCCGCGTAGAGGTCGTAGCCGAAGGAGTCGACCCAGACGCGTCCCGTCGCGTCGACCGTCATGTCGTTGGACTCGCCGCGGGAGAGGCCGGCGAGGTCGGCGTAGGGCACCGGGTCGGCACCGTCGACGATCCGCCAGATCTTGTGGTCGCTCATCGAGACCGCGAGCAGATCGCCGTCCGGCAGCCAGCCGAGCCCCGAAGGCTGCTCGAGCGAGATGTCCCGCACGATCGCGCCCTCGGGATCGACCGCGACTATCCGACCGCCGCCGGTGTAGAAGTCCGAGACCCACCAGCAACCCTCGTGCCAGCGCGGTCCCTCGAAGAAGGTGCCCCCGTCGAGGAGCTTGGTCGGCTCGGCCATCGGCCCGAGGCTATGGAGCCGACGCCCAGGCTTCCAACCGCCGCGACGGTGGGATTGGAGGAACCACATAGGGCGGTCCTGCGGCGTCTCGAAAGGGGCGCGGGCCGGTCCTAGCCTGGGGCAGATGGGGTCCGACCTCGACCGCTCGCGCCGCCTCACCGTGCCCGAGCTGGTCGCCCGCTCGGCGCGCCGCGACCCGGGCGCGCCGGCACTCGCCTGCGAGGGCGAGCGGCGGAGCTTCGGCGAGCTGGAGGAGCGCGCCCGTCGGCTCGCGGGCGCCCTCGCCGCCCGCGGCGTCGTCCCCGGCGACAACGTGGCGATGCTCCAGTACAACGGGATCGAGTTCGTCGAGGCCTTCCTCGCGATCCAGATGCTCGGCGCCTGCGCGGTCCCGGTCAACTTCCGGCTCTCCCGCGAGGAGGTCGACTACGTCCTCGACGACTGCGGCGCCCGGCTCGCGATCGCCGACCAGGAGCTGGCGCCGCGCGCCGGCCCGGTCGAGACGCTGGTCGTCGGGCCCGCCTACGAGGAAGCGCTCGCCGAGGCGCGGCCGGAGCGGCCCGCCCACGATCTCACCGGCGAGGACCTTGCCTTCCTCATGTACACCTCGGGGACGACCGGGCGTCCGAAGGGGGCGATGCTGAGCCATCAGAACCTCGTCGTCAACACCACCAACTGGCTGTACGAGGTAGGGGCGCGCCCCGACGATGTCTGGCTCTCCGGGCTGCCGCTCTTCCACATCGGTGGGCTGAACGGGATCCTGCCCTTTCTCCACCTCGGCGCGCTCGCCGTGATCGAGCCCTCCGGTGGCTTCGACCCGGCGCTCTCGATCGCCCGCCTCGCCGAGCACGACGTCTCGATGTGCTTCTTCGTCCCCACGCAGTGGCAGGAGATCTGCTCGCACCCCGACGTCGGCACGGTGGACCGCGGGCGGCTGCGCACGGCGATGTGGGGAGCCTCGCAGGCGCCGCTGCCGACGCTCGAGCTTCTGGCCGCGACCTTCCCGTCGGTGGAGATCGTGAACGCGTTCGGCCAGACCGAGATGTCGTCGAACACGTGCTTCCTGCGCGGCGAGGACGCGATCCGCAAGATGGGCTCGGTGGGGCGCCCGGCGCTCGGGGTCGAGGCGCGGATCGTCGACGAGGACGGCGCCGACGTGCCGCGGGGCGAGGTGGGGGAGATCGTCTACCGCGGGCCGACCGTGATGCTCGGCTACCACGGCATGCCCGAGGCGACCGCCGAGGCCTTCGCCGGCGGCTGGTTCCACAGCGGCGACCTCGTGCGCGAAGACGCCGACGGCTTCATCTACGTGGTCGACCGGCTGAAGGACATGCTCATCTCCGGCGGCGAGAACGTCTACCCGGCCGAGGTCGAGCGCGCCCTGATCGAGCACCCGGCCGTCGCCGAGGTCGCCGTCGTCGGCGTCCCCCATCCGCGCTGGGTGGAAACGCCGCTGGCGGTTGTCGTCGCCGAGCCGGGCGCCGAGGTCACCGAGGAGGACCTGATCGCCCACTGCCGCGAGCGCCTCGCCGGCTACAAGAAGCCCTCCGCGGTCGCCTTCGTCGAGGACCTGCCCCGCAACGCCGCCGGCAAGGTGCTGAAGCGCCGCCTCCGCGAGGTCTACGCCGACGTCGTGGTCGGCGGCTAGCCGCCCGCGGGCTCGCCGCGCAGCTGCTCGCGGGCGGCGTCGATCTGGGCCTGGAAGCGCTGCATGCCGCCGAGCCAGCGCTCGGGGTCCGCTGCCTTGCGTTCCTGGTAGGTGCGGAGCTCGGGGTGGGAGAGGATCAGGAAACGGTCGGCGGCGATGCCTTCGACCAGGACCTCGGCCGCCTCGTCGGGGGTGATCGTCGCCCCCGAGGCGCCGGCGACGCGGGAGCTGGGATCCTCGCGGCGCCATTTTTCGAGCATCGGGGTCGCCACGCCCTGGGGGCAGAAGCAGGAGAAGCCGACGCCGGAGCCGCCGCCGTAGGTGATCGCCAACCACTCGGCGACGGCGACGGCGGCGTGCTTGGTCACCGAGTAGGGCATCAGGCCGGGGTTGGCGGTCAGGCCCGCGGCGGAGGCGGTCGCGCTGAGGTGGCCGTGGCGGCGCTCGAGCATCCCCGGCAGCAGGAGTCGCGCCGCCCAGATGTGGGACATCACGTTGACCTCCCAGGTCCGCCGCCAGTCCGCGTCGGGGACCTCCGGCCCGCCGTAGGGCCCGGCGATGCCGGCGTTCGAGCAGAAGACGTCGATCGGGCCATACTCCGCCTCGGCGGCGGCGATCAGCGCCGCGACGCCGGCCTCGGAGCCGACGTCGGCGCGCACGCCGCGGCCGCCGAACTCCCCCGCCACCGCCGCGCACGCGTCGCCATCGAGGTCGGCGACGACCACGCCGCGGGCGCCCGCGCGGGCGAAGGCGCGCGCCGCGGCGGCGCCGATCCCGGCG
>DASZUW010000021.1:0-1833 GCA_035547475.1 Solirubrobacterales bacterium | reverse complement strand
TCGACGGCATCCGCCACCGTTACGTGGAGGCGCGCGGGCTGCGCTTCCACCTGGCCGAGGCGGGGGAGGGCGACGACGTCGTCCTCTGCCTGCACGGCTGGCCGCAGCAGTGGTACGAGTGGCGGTTCCTGCTGCCGCGGCTGGCGGCCGCCGGGCACCGCGCGCTGGCGCTCGACCTGCGCGGCTTCGGCTGGTCGGACGCGCCCCGCGAGGGCTACGAGAAGGAGAACCTCGCCACCGACGTGCTGGCGGTGCTGGACGCGCTCGGGCTCGAGCGGGTGAAGCTGGTCGGCCACGACTGGGGCGGCTGGGTCGGCTACCTGCTCTGCCTCCGGGCGCCGGAGCGCTTCCAGCGCTACCTGGCCCTGAACATCCTGCCCCCGTGGGTGAGCCTGCGCCAAATCGTGCCGGAGATGTGGCGCTTCACCTACCAATTGGTGGTCGCCTCGCCCTTCCTCGGCTACCGCCTGCACACCAGTGGCGCGCTCGTGCCGAGGGTCCTCCTCGGCGCCTCGGTCGTCCGCGACCACTTCGACGCCGAGACGCTCCGCGCCTTCGCCGACAACCTCGCCGAGCCCGCCCGCGCCCGCGCCTGCGTCCAGATGTACCGGACCTTCCAGCTCCGCGAGCAGCCCGAGCTCATCCGCGGCCGTTATGCCCGCGCGCGCCTCACCGTCCCGACGCTCCACCTCCACGGCACCGAGGACTCCGCCCTGCGCCCGCGGATGCTCGCCGGCTGGCAGCGCCACGCCGACGACATGCGCGTCGAGCTCGTCTCCGGCTGTGGCCACTTCATCGCCGACGAGGCCCCCGACCTGGTCGCCGCCCGCGCCCTCAAGTTCCTCGACGCGGCGCCGGCGGCCTAGACTGCGGCGCGATGCGGGCGCTCGTCCAACGGTGCAGCCAGGCGGCGGTGGACGTCGAGGGGACGCGCGTCGCGCAGATCAGGGCCGGGATGGTGGTGCTGCTCGGCGTTGGCGTCGGCGACACCGAGGCGGAGTGCGACCGGCTGGCGGAGAAGGTGTTGGCGCTGCGGATCTTCGACGACGCCGAGGGGCGGATGAACGAGCCGCTCGGCCCGGAGCGGGAGATCCTCTGCGTCAGCCAGTTCACGCTGTACGGGGACACGCGGAAGGGGACGCGGCCGAGCTACGTCAAGGCGGCGCGGCCGGAGGTCGCCGAGCCGCTCTACGATCGCTTCTGCGAGCGGACGGCCGCGAAGAAGGGGGTCTTCGGGGCTTGCATGGGGGTGGCGCTGATCAACGACGGGCCGGTGACGGTGATGCTGGAGGTCGAGCCGTGACCGACTCCGCCGGGGAGGCGAGGCGCGCGGGGAGGGGGTCGTCGAGGCCGGCCCCGGGCGGGCGATCGCCTGGACCGCGGTCCGCCGCCGCCGCGCCTAGGTCTGGCCGGGGGCGACGGTCCAGCCCGCCACCAGCACCACGATGCCGATCGCGACGATCGCCACCCCGGCGTACTCCAGCACCCGCGCGATCCGCGGCGACTCGACCCGCGCCACCTCTTCGCCGCGCCGTTCGCGTACGTAGCGTTCGTCGCGGTGCTCTTCCTCCAGTCGCCGCTTGATCAGGAGGCCGGCAACCCCGGCGACGATCCCGATCACGACGATGATCGCGCCGACGACGTAGAAGCCCTGCGAGGAGTCGACGTGTTCGGGGATCATCGCCCGGCGACTCTAGGTGAGAAGCCCACACACGTTGTGAACGCCTGAAAGGCCATCCGGGCCCTCCAAGAGGCTCGGGGTGTCTAACGCCCTGAAGCAAGGAGGACCCGGATGAAGGTTCACGCTAACGCCGCTCTCGGACCGGCGGGAAG
>DASZUW010000020.1:0-3223 GCA_035547475.1 Solirubrobacterales bacterium | reverse complement strand
GAAGGGCAGGCCCTGGTTCCGATAATTTTTCGCGATCGAGACGACCAGGCGGAGGTTCGACTCGACCATTTTCTGCTTGGCGTCGAGGTCACCGCGCTCGATCCGCTTCGCCAGTTCGACCTCCTCCGCCGCGGTCAGCAGCCGGACTTTGCCGATGTCCTTGAGGAACAGCTGCAAGGAATCGGTCGTCATGTCCGGTTTCAGGTCGAGCGTGGCTTTCTGCCGCCGCCGGCCTTTTTTCCCGGTGTCCATGGGAATGGCTTCCGCCGCCGCTTTCTGGGCGGGATCCATGTCCTCGACGAGCTCGATGCCCGCTTTCTCGAGGTGTCCGTAAAGGTCCTCGACGTCCGACTCGTCGAGGTCCACCTCCGACACCGCGTTGGCGATGTCGCCGAAGGTCAGCACGCCGAGCTGCTGACCCCGGTTCATGAGGTTTTTGACCTCCTCCAACTCCTGAAGCTCTGCTACCAGCATTCTGTGTCTACTTCTTTCCCTAGCGCTTGCTGAACGATGCGTGGGCGTATAAATGCCTCAAACGGCGACAAGTCGCGCCACGCGACGAAAAAGCGGACCGGGGGATTGGTCCGCGAATGAGTAAATCAAAGGCCTTTGATGCCGAATGCCCCGATGGGCGTGCGTTGAAACAACCGTCAAACGCTCGTTCGGATGATAGTCGCTTCAGTTTGTAAAGTCAATGCCAGACCGATCCCGAAAATCACGCCGTTGGCTCAGCGCTTTTTGGCATCGCGCCTACCGCGAGAACGTTACGGGATTGGCCGCGATGGTGGCCTACAACCTCATGTTGGCGGTCTTTCCCTTCACGCTGCTGGTGCTCTTCGTCGGCGGCCAGGTGCTGAAGATCCACGGGGTCGAAACCAGCGTCCTGAACGACCTCGAGCGCCTCTTCCCGAACACCGAGTCGGCCACCCTGAGCGACGTCCTGACCCGGATCCAGGACAACACGGCGACGATCGGGATCGCCGCCTTCCTCGGCTCGATCTGGATCGGCGCCTCCTTCTGGGGCGCGATGGACACGGCTTTTTGTCGCATTTATCACGTGCCCTGCCGCGGCTGGATCGAGCAGAAGCGCTTCTCCTTCGCGATGCTCGGCGTCGTCCTCATCTTCATCGCGCTGTCGATCTTCGTGCCGACGCTGGAGAGCACGCTCGTCTCCAGCACCGACAAGCTGCCCTTCGGCCTCTCCGGGATCGAGGCCCTCGACAAGGTCCTGCTGCTCGGCGCCGCCCTGCTGATCACCTTCCTGATCTGCTCGGTGATCTACTGGGCGGTCCCGAAAGCGCCGGTGCCGTGGCGGGCGATCTGGCCCGGGGCCCTGTTCGTGACGGTCGGCGCGGGGCTTGCCAACTGGCTCTTCCCGCTCTACCTGACCAACGTCTCGAGCCTCTCGCGCTTCGGCTCGACGCTCGGCTTCGTCCTCATCGCGCTGCTCTGGTTCTACCTCCTGAGCCTCGGGATCCTGGCCGGCGCGGTGATCAACTCGCTGCGCTTCGAGTACCACGAGACCGGCGAGCTCCCCTCCGCCGAAGGCGACGTCCCGCCGCCGAATCCATGCGCCGGCCTCACCGCCGAGGAGCGCGCGCGGGCGGCGGCTGCACGTTCACACCGGGACTGAGATGATGCGACAACGGTGGGGAAACACTCGATTTCTGGGTTTGCCCCGAGCGATCGGACCTTCAGCCCCCCGTCGGGGCTGACGCCCCCTTCCCAGCGACGGCGGATCCTCGAGGCGATGGTCGCCGCCTGCGCCGAGAAGACCTACGCCGGGACGACGATCGCCGACGTCGTCGACCGCGCCGCGGTCTCCCGCACCACCTTCTACAAGCTCTTCAACGACAAACGCGACTGCTTCGACGCCGCCGTGACCCAGTGCATCGACCGGATGGCGGCGACGCTGGCGGCGGCCGCCTCGGGGTACGACGCGCCCGCCGAGGCGACCCGGAGCGGGGTCGTGGCGCTGCTCGAGCTGCTCGCCGCCGAGCCGCAGCTGGCGCTGGTCCTGGGCGGCGACGTGGTCGGCCTCGACCCGGGGCTGGTCGAGCGCTACAGCGCCTTCACGGTGCCCGCGCTGGAAGCGATGTGGGCGCGCGAGGGGGCGGCGCCGCACAAGCACCTGAGCCCCGGCCTCGCCCTCGGCCGCGCCCAGCTCCTGATCTTCCGCGAGGTCGCCGCCGGGCGCGCGGAGCGGCTGCCGGACCTCGTCCCGGAGATCGTCTACCTCGCGATCGCCCCGTTCGCCGGGCACGACGAGGCGCTGCGCCAGGCGCGGCCCGCGGGCGCCGAGGCGGGCCGGTGACCGACGCGGCGGCGCTGCCCCGCGGGCGCCACGGGCTCTCGCGCGAGGCGGTCGAGCGCTCGCAGCGCCGCCGCCTCCTCGCCGCGGCGGCCCGGGTCACGGCGGCGCGCGGCTACGAGGCGACGACGGTCGCCGACATCCTCGGCGCGGCGGGCGTCGGGCGCGAGACCTTCTACGAGCTCTTCGAGGACCGCCGCGCCTGCGTCCTCGCCGCCCACCGGGCGCTGCTCGACGACCTGCTCCGGCGCGTCCGGGCGGCCTACGAAGGCCCCGGCGAGTGGATCGAGCGCTGCCGCGCGACCCTCCGCGTCCTGCTCGGTTGGTTCGCCTCCGACCCCGCCCTGGGACGCTTCCTCCTGGTCGAGCTCGCCGCGGTCGGCCCCGAGTTCCACGCCATCTTCGCGGCCGGCTTCGACCGCTTCGTCGAGGTCATCGACTCGGCGAAGGACCTGCCCGACCCCCACCCCCTCCCCGCCTCGAGCCTCGCCGTCGCCGCCGCGATCTCCCGCGTCTATGGCGAGGTCGCCGCCGGCCGCACAGAGCGGCTGCCGAGCCTGCTGCCCCAGCTCACCTACGAGACCTTGGTGCCTTTCGTGGGCGAAGCCGCGGCGCGGAAGGCCGCGTTCCCCGGGGCGGAGGCGGGTGGACGGCCAGGCGGTTGACGGGGTGGGCTCGGGGCGCGGGGAGGCGGCGTCGGGGCGGGGTTCGGGGCGCCGGGAAGCTGGCGCCCGGGGGCGGGGGCTCAGGCGCGGGAAAGCTGGCGCCCGGGGCGGGGGATCCGGGGCGCGGTGAAGCTGGCGCCCGGGCGGGGGTTCGGGCGCGGGGAAGCTGACGCCCGGGGCGGCGGTCCGGGACGCCTGGAAGCTGTCGCCCGGGGCGGCTGATCGGCGACCCGGGTCTCCTGAGGTC
>DASZUW010000019.1:0-4313 GCA_035547475.1 Solirubrobacterales bacterium | reverse complement strand
GCGATCGAGAAAGTCGGCAAAGACGGCGTGGTGAACGTCGAGGAGGGCCAGACCTTCGGGATGGAGCTCGAGTTCACCGAGGGGATGCAGTTCGACAAAGGCTATATCTCGCCTTACATGGTCACCGACCAGGACCGCATGGAGGCGGTGCTGGAGGATCCCTACATCCTCATCGCAAACCAGAAAATCGGCTCCGTGCGGGACCTCCTGCCGGTGCTCGAGCAGGTGATGCAGGGGGGCAAACCGCTCCTGATCGTCGCCGAGGACGTCGAGGGCGAAAGCCTCGCGACCCTGGTCGTGAACAAACTCCGCGGCACCTTCACCAGCGTCGCCGTCAAAGCCCCGGGCTTCGGCGACCGCCGCAAGCGGATGCTCGAGGACATCGCGATCCTCACCGGCGGTGAGGTCATCACCGAGGAGATGGGCCTGAAACTGGAGAACACCCAGCTGGCTCAGCTCGGTCGCGCCCGTCGCGTCGTCGTCGCCAAAGACAACACGACGATCATCGACGGCGCCGGCGAGTCCGACGAGATCAAAGGCCGGATCAAGCAGATCAAACAGGAGATCGAGAACACCGACTCCGACTTCGATCGCGAGAAACTCCAGGAGCGCCTCGCGAAGCTGGCCGGCGGCGTCGCTGTGGTCAAGGTCGGTGCTGCCACCGAGACCGAGATGAAGGAGAAAAAGCACCGCGTCGAGGACGCGCTGCAGGCGACCCGCGCCGCGCTCGAGGAGGGCGTCGTGCCGGGCGGTGGCGTCGCGCTGCTGAACGCGCAGGCGAGCCTCGACCCCGACGCGATCGTCGACGACCCGGACGAGAAGACCGGCGCGCGGATCATCCACCGCTCGCTCGAGGAGCCGGTGCGCCAGATCGCCGAGAACTCCGGCGAGGAGGGCTCGGTCGTCGTCAACAAGGTCCGCGAGCTGAAGGAGGGCGAAGGCCTGAACGCGGCGAGCGGCGAGTACGGCGACCTGATCGAGGCCGGCGTCATCGACCCGACCAAGGTGACCCGCTCGGCGCTCGAGAACGCCGCGTCGATCGCCAAGAACATCCTCGTGACCGAGGCGATCATCGCCGAGGCCCCGGAGGAGAACAGCGGCGGCGGTATGCCCGGCGGTATGCCCGACATGGGCGGCATGATGTAGGAAAATCCCTCCCAGGGATTTCGCCCCGCGAGGGGCACCGAGGGCCCGGCTGACGCCGGGCCCTCTTTTTCGTCACAAACCCGCGCGCAAATCGGCATCCTGTGCGCGCCACAGGCGCGCATTTCCCCGGCATGCTGACCCCCATGCCCCAACGCAAGCAAAGGCACGATGTTGATGGGCCGAAAAACCACGATATGGCGCACTTTTCGGCCCATCAACCCGTGGGACGTGCGATCGGGCGACTGGCCGTTGCGCAGAATGGTGTGATGACGCTTAGCCAGCTCGAACACCTCGGGCTCTCCAGGCGTGCGATCCACGATCGCGAGCGGGCCGGGCGGCTTCATCGGATTCACCAGACCGTGTACTCGCTCACGCCGGGCGTGATGACGGAGCGCGGGAAGTTCATGGCGGCGGTGCTCGCCTGTGGGCCCGACGCCGTGCTGTCGCATCGCTCGGCCGCCTATCTCTGGGGACTGGTCGACTCCTGGGAGGAGCCGATCGACGTGACCGCGCCGAACCGGCGCGGACGCAGCCCGGACGGAGTGGCCGCGCATCGGGACGGATCGCTGCAGCCGATCGACAAGACGGTGGTTCACGGCGTCCCGTGCACGACCGTGGCTCGCACGGTGCTCGACTTCGCCGGCGTCGCCCAGGAATGGGAGGTGCGAAAGGTCGTCGCCGAGGCCGAAGTCCTGCGGATCCTCGACAAGCCGAAGCTACGTGCGTTGCTGAAGAGGAGCCGGCGCAGGCGTGGAGTCGCCCGGCTGCGCCTGATCCTCGACACGATCCATCCGCAGACCGCGCGCAGTCGCAGCGAGCTGGAGCGGCTCTTCCTCGATATGTGCGCGAGGCGGGACGTGCCCGAACCCGAGGTGAACGTCTGGCTGCCGGCGCCCGACGGCAGGCGGTATCAGGCGGACTTCCTCTGGCGCCAGAGCAAGTTGATCGTCGAAGCCGACAGCCGTCGCTACCACGACACCGACAGCGCCTTCGTCTCGGACCGCAAACGCCAGCAGCAATTGGAACTGGCCGGCTGGCGCGTCTCCCGTTGCACCTGGGAGGAGGTGGAACGCGAACCCCGCCGCCTGGCCCTAACCGTCCGCGCCCTCATCGCACAAGGCGTAGGTTGATGGGCCGAAAAACCACGATATGGCGCACTTTTCGGCCCATCAACATCATCCCTTGGGCTTCTTTTCCTTGGGGGGGAGGGGCGGGAGGAGGCCGGCCTGGTATTCGGCGTAGGAGAGGAAGTTGGCGCGGCGGATCTTCTTGCGGATCTGGTTCAGGGAGCGGGGATAGAGGGAGGCTTCGTAGACGTTGCCTTCGCCGAAGCCCTGGTAGTAGTCGAGCATCTGGACCCGCTTGTGGCGGACGACCCAGGCGATCAGCTGCTTGACGAAGCGCGGTTCGTCCTTTTCCTGCATCGCCCACTCGGTGATCGCGACGGGCTTGTTCTTCCACTGTTTGGCTTCGTAGAAGTGGTCGAGGTCTTCCCAGACCGGATATTTCGAGTAGAAGTCGGTGCCGACCCAGTCGACCCAGCGGCCGCCGGGCCAGTAGTTGCCGGGGAAGCTGCCCTTGACGCGCGGCGAG
Source organism: Solirubrobacterales bacterium (assembly GCA_035547475.1). Classification (GTDB taxonomy): domain Bacteria; phylum Actinomycetota; class Thermoleophilia; order Solirubrobacterales; family 70-9; genus VAYN01. The sequence continues at coordinate 1,574 of DASZUW010000019.1, read as the reverse complement.
CCGGCGGGAAGCGGGCTCCAGATGATGCTCACCGGCGCGAGCGGCAGCGCGGTCGGCGGCGGACCCTTCGGGCGGTTGAGCGGCGGCAGGCCGAGTTCCGTCGTCAGCGTCGCATTCAGCGCTTCGAGCGAGACGCCGCCGCGGACGATCGCCGCGATCCGCCGGAACGCCTCCTTGTACCAGAGGGCGCTGTATTCACCGCCTTTCAGCGTGCCGTCGCATTCGACCCCCGACCACGGGTTGAGACAGCGGTTCGGCTCGCCGAGCGGCCGGACGTAGGCGGGCAGGTCGTGGTTGGCGAAGAACGCGTTCATCTGCAGCAGGTATTCGTCGCCGACGCCGAGCGCGATCTGCTCGGGGGTGATGATCTCTTCCAGGGTCTGCGCGTTCTGGGTGGAGATATGGACGATCGGCCGGGTTTCGGTTTCGCGCCAGCGTTCGAACGCCTTGTTGAAGCTGTTGCCCCAGGAGAAGTAGGTCTCGAGCAGGGCCGGATGCTTGCCGGTCAGTTCGGCGAAGCGGTCGAAGTCTTCGGTCGAGCCCTGGTCGGAGACGCCGAGGAAGACGTCGGGCTTCGGCGGCACCAGCGAATAGGCGCCGGCGGGGGCGGCGAAGAGGAGCGCGAGGGCGGTCGCGGCGAGGGCAAGCCAGGGGAGGCGGCGGGCGACCGTCCCGCGGGGCGCGCGGCCGGGCACGGGCGCCGAAGGCGGCGCGGGCACGGCGCGGTCGGGGCGAGGTCGCCTAGGAGGATGCGAGCACATCGCTCATCCTTCGCGGCTCGACGCCGAGTGCCTGCGCGTCCGCCGTGCCGCGCTCGCTGACCATCGCCACCTCCATCAGCTCGGCCTCCTCCCAGGTGGCGAAGACCGCCTCGCCGAAGATCGCCCGCAGCCCGACGAGGCTCGCCTTCACCGCGGGCAGCGGCAGGTGAACGAGGTCCCGCGGGCGCCCGGCGATGCGGCTCACCAGGTCCGACATGTCGTCGTAGGTGAGGGTCTCCGGCCCGGCCAGCTCATAACGCGGCCGCGGCTCCTCGGCCGCGAGCGCGGCGACGACGCAGGCGGCGACGTCCCGCGCCCAGATCGGCTGGAAGGCCGCCCGCCCCGCCCCGGACACCGGCAGCACCGGCAGGAAGGAGAAGCGCCGCAGGAGGGTGATCCAGGGGTCGCTGCGGTCGTAGACGATCGAGGGCGCGAAGACCGACGTCTCCAGCGGCGAGGACTCGACCGCCCGCTCGGCCACCCACTTGGCGCGGAAGAAGCGGGTCCGCTGGGCCGCCCCCGCGTCGAGCGCGCTGAAGAAGACGAAGCGGCGCACGCCGGTCCGCTCGGCAGCCTGCAGCAGCCGCACGGTCGCGAGGCCGTTCAGCTCCTCGATCCGCCGCGGCGGCTGGTCGCGGATCGTCGCCGCCAGGTGGACGACGGTGTCGACGCCGCGCAGCGCCTGGCGCACCGTGTGCGGGTCGTCAAGCTGCCCGAGGTCGCCGAGCGCGATCTGCACGTCGACCCGGCGCGGCCCGAGGCGGCGCGGGTCGCGGACGAGGCAACGGACGTCCTCGCCGCGCTCCAGGAGCA
>DASZUW010000018.1:0-3681 GCA_035547475.1 Solirubrobacterales bacterium | reverse complement strand
CCCTCGGGCGCGAGCAGCTTCTCTTTCGCCTCGGCTTTGCCCTTGCGGTCTTCGGCCTCGGCGAGCGGGATCGGCTTCGCCTCCTCGGCGACCAGCTCGATCGCCTTGCGCGCCAGCAGGTCTTCGCGGATCACCGCGTCGCGACCGTTCTCGCGCAGCCGCGCCAGCAGCTTCTCCGGCGTCGTCCGTTCGTGTTCGGCGGAGTGCTCGAGCGCCTCGACCATCTCCTCGTCGGAGACCTCGAGGCCCTCGGCCTCGGCGATCGCCGTCACCACGGCCTCGCGCTTCAGCTCCCTTTCGGCGTCGGGCTTCGATTCGGCGATCAGCTCGTCGCGCGTCTTCCCCTGCATCTGCAGGAACATGTTGGGGTCCATCCCCTGCTGGGCGAGCTGGCGTTCCATCCGCTCCCAGCGTTCGGTCGCCCGCGCGGTGACGATGTCGTCGGGGATCTCGACGGTCGCGTTCTCGACCGCCGCGTCGACCGCGGCGATGCGGAAGTCTTCCTCCGCGCGACTGTTCAGCGCGTTCCCGACTTTCTCGCGGATGTCGCCGCGCAGCTCCTCCAGCGTGTCGAACTCGGAGGCGTCGGAGGCGAAGTCGTCGTCGAGCTCGGGCAGGATTTTCTCCCGCACCTCTTTGACCTTCACGTTGAAGACCGCGTCCTCGCCCGCCAGTTTCTCTTCCTGGTAGTCGTCCGGGAACGTGACCTCGACCTCGACCTCGTCACCCGGTTTGGCGCCGACGAGCTGGTCCTCGAAGTCGTCGATCAGCTGGCCCGAGCCGAGCGTCAAGAGGTAATCGTCGGCCTTGCCGCCCTGGAAGGCCTGCCCGTCGACGAAGCCCTCGAAGTCGATCAGCAGCGCGTCGCCCTCCTGGGCGGGCCGCTCGACCGGCTCGAGGCGCGCGAAGCCCTCGCGGATCCGGTCGACCTCGGTGTCGATGATCTCCTCGTCTACCTCTTTGTCCTCTTTGCCGACCTCGAGGCCCTTGTACTCGCCGAGCTCGGCCACCGGCCGCACCCCGACGGTGAATTTGAAGGTCAGCGGCTCGCCCTGCGCCTCCGGGGTGGAGACGAGGTCGATGTCGGGGTCGCCGATCGGCGTGATCCCGGAGTCGAGCAGCGCCTTTTCGTACCACTCGGGGAGCGCGTCACGGATCGCTTCGGAGAGGACGGCGGCGAAGCCCATCCGCTGGATCACCAGGTTCGGCGGCGCTTTGCCTTTGCGGAAGCCGGGGAGGCGGAGTTCGCGCGCCAGCGCGCGGGCGGTGCGGTTGGCGGCGCGCTCGACGTCCTTCGGCTCGACCTCGGCCTGGACCTCTACTCGTGATTCGGGAAGCTCTTTGAGAGTCGTCTGCATCGTCGGCTGACCCTAGAGGAATCGCCGCTCCGGCCCGGCTTCGCCTCAGGGCCGGCGCGCGCGCAAAAGCGTCCGCGCCGCCGCCGCGAAGTCGATCGCGAACGCGACGCCGCGACCGAGCGCCCCGGTGACGAGCCAGGCGCGCGCCCTGTCGAGCGGTGAGATCCTCGTCGCGACCGGCTTCGCCCGCTCGTCCTGCGCGGTCGCGCCCGCGGACGCGCGGCTGGGTGAGGGCCGGTGCACCGGCTTGAGGATAGGCGGTGCTGCTAGCTTGCCGCCGTGCCGAGCGCCCCCGACAGGTTCCCACCGATCGGCGACTACGGCTTCCTCTCCGACTGCCACACCTCGGCACTGGTCTCCTTCGACGGCGCGGTCGAGTGGCTCTGCCTCCCCCGCTTCGACTCGCCGAGCGTCTTCGGGGCGTTGCTCGACCGCGGCGCCGGGCGGCTCACGCTGCGCCCGCCGGGCGTCGTCGTGCCGATCAGCCGGCGCTACCGGCCGGGGACGCTGGTGGTGGAGACGACCTGGGTCACCGACACCGGCTGGCTCCTGGTCAACGACGCGCTCTCGATCGCCTCGTGGGAACCGACCGAGGGCGCCCCGATCGTCGCCCACGAATCCGACCACTCGCTGCTGCGCACGATCACCTGCATCGACGGGAAGGTCGACGTGGAGATGGAGTGCCTGCCGCGGTTCGACGACGGGCGCGGCGCGGCGAGCTGGAGCGAGGGCGCCGAGATGGAGGGCGAAATGGTGGCGCGGGGGGAGAACGGGCCGCCGCTGGAGCTGCGCACGGACCTGCGCCTGGAGGCCGCGGGCGGCGCCGTCCGCGGGCACCGGCACCTGCGCGAGGGCGAGCGCGCCTTCGTGGCGCTGAGCTGGGGCGAGGGCGGGCTGAGCGGGCCGGCCGATGCCGAGGAGGCGCGCGAGCGGATCGCCTCGACGGAGGAATTCTGGCGCCTCTGGCTGCGCCACGGCGAATTCCCCGACCACCCGTGGCGGGTCCACCTGCAGCGCTCGGCGCTCGTGCTGAAGGGGCTGACCTACCACCCGACCGGGGCGATCGTCGCCGCCGCGACCACCTCGCTGCCGGAGGCGCCGGGCGGCGAGCGCAACTGGGACTACCGCTACAGCTGGATCCGCGACTCGACCTTCAGCCTCTGGGCCCTGCACACGCTCGGCTTCGACCAGGAGGCGCGCGACTTCATGCGCTTCGTGCTGACGGTGTGCCGGGACCACCCCGACCTGCAGATCATGTACGGGATCGGGCACGAGCGGGAGCTGGAGGAGTCGACGCTGGACCACCTGTCGGGGTACGGCGGGGCGCGGCCGGTGCGGATCGGCAACGGCGCCTTCGACCAGCGCCAGAACGACGTCTGGGGCGCGCTGCTCGACTCCGTCTACCTGCACGAAAAGGCGCTCCGCGGCACCGGGACCCCGGCGGACCGGGAGCTGATCCGCCACCAGGTCGAAGCGGCGATCGAATCGTTCCCCGAACCCGACCAGGGCATCTGGGAGTCGCGCGGGGAGCCGAAGCACTACGTCTCCTCCAAGGTCAGCATGTGGGTGGCGGCCGACCGCGGCTCGCGACTCGCCCGCGAGATGGGCCGCGACGACCTCGCCGACGAGTGGGGCGCGAAGGCCGACGCCTTCAAGGCCGAGATCTGCGCGCGGGGCTGCCGCGACGGCGTCTTCCGCCAGCACTACGACACCGACGCCCTCGACGCCTCGCTCCTTTTGATGCCCCTCTACCGCTTCCTCCCCGCCGACGACCCCCGCATCGTCGCCACCGTGAACGCGATCGCCGACGAGCTCACCGAGAACGGCCTCGTCCTCCGCTACAAGGTCGACGAGACCGACGACGGCCTCTCCGGCAAGGAGGGCACCTTCCTCATCTGCTCCTTCTGGCTCGTCTCCGCCCTCTCGGAGATCGGCGAGCGCGACCGCGCCCGCAACCTCTGCGAGCGCCTCCTCCGCATGGCCGGCTGGCTCGACCTCTTCGCCGAGGAGCTGGAGGCAAAATCCGGCCGCCACCTGGGCAACTTCCCCCAGGCCTTCACCCACCTGGCCCTGATCAACGCCGTCTCCCACGTCATCGCCGACGAGCAGAACCCGGAGACGGGCGCAACGGAAGCCTTCACCGAGATGGGGGGCGTGCGGGAAGGGCTATAGCGTGGCGTGGTTCCGCACGGTGGCGCCCGGGGATTGACGGGGGCCGGGGAAGGGACGGTCGGGGGACGGCCGGGGGACGGCCGGGGGACGGCCGGGGGACGGCCGGGGGACGCGGCCCTCTCGGCGACGGCCCGGGTCTTCTGTGGCCGTG
>DASZUW010000017.1:0-6241 GCA_035547475.1 Solirubrobacterales bacterium | reverse complement strand
CTCTTCCACGTCCGCGGGATCCGGATCTCCGTCGACTGGTCCTGGTTCGTGATCCTCTTCCTGGTCATCTTCTGGATGTCCAACTTCTACGACGAACTGTTGGGCAGCACGGCGGGCTCGACGACGCCGTTCCTCCTCGCCGTCGCCAGCGCCGTCGGCTTCTTCGGCTCGATCCTCCTGCACGAGCTCGGCCACGCCCTCGTCGCCACCCGCAACGGGATCGGGATCAGCTCGATCCAGCTCTGGATCTTCGGCGGCATGGCGCGGATGGACCGCGAAGCCGACGGGCCGGGGGTCGAAGCGCGCGTCGCCCTCGCCGGCCCGGCGGTGACGGGGCTGATCTTCGCCGCGCTGATGGTGGCCGGCATCGCCGCCGGCGGTTGGCACGAGTTCAGCCACGCGGCGCTGATCGAGTCGACCTCCGGCGCCTCGGGCGTGCTGGCGATGATGGCCTGGCTCGCCTCGATCAACCTGCTGCTGCTCGTCTTCAACCTGCTGCCCGCGTTCCCGATGGACGGCGGCCGCGTCGCCCGCGCGATCGCCTGGAAGGCGACCGGCGACCGCAACGCCGCCACCAAGTTCGCCGCCGACCTCGGCCGCGTCTTCGGCTACGTCTTCATCGCCGGCGGCATCTACATGGCCCTCACCGGCGAGGTCCTCGGCACCTTCGGCGGCATCTGGCTCGCCCTGATCGGCGTGATGATCAACGGCGCGGCCAGGGGCGCCGCGGTCCAGACCCGCATGAACTCCCGCATCGGCACCATCTCCGTCGCCGACGTCATGGACCGCGAACCGGTCACGATCCCCGGCGACCTCTCGGTCGAACGGGCCCTCGACGAGTACTTCCTCCGTTATCGCTGGCCCTGGTTCCCCGTCGTCGACGCCGCCCACCGCTTCCTCGGCCTCCTGAACCGCGAAGCCGCCGACGAGGTCCCCGAGCTCTCCCGCTCAGGCTCCCGCGTCTGCGAACTCGTCGACCACGACCGCAGCCTCTTCATCCGCGACGACACCCCCCTGACCTCCCTCCTCTCGAACCAGAACCTCCGCCGTCTCGGCGCCCTGATGGCGGTCGACGCCGACGGCCGCCTGTCCGGCGTGATCACCGTGGAGCAGGTCGGGCGGGCGTTGCGCGACGCGCAGACCCGGGCGTAGGGGACACGCACGCACGCGCTGCGTGGATTACCCGCGCCATAGGGCGGGAAAAACACGCAGCGCGTTCCGGCCTCAGATCCCTGCTCGGTGCCGATCGATGATGCGCCCGTAGTCCAGCCCCGCCGGCAACGTCCCGAACGCGCGTCCCCAGTCGCCGTCGAGGCGGCTCGCGCAGAAGGCGTCGGCCACCGCCTCGTCGCCATAGCGGACCAAGAGCGACGCCTGCAGCGCCAGGGCCATGCGCTCGACCACGCGGCGCGCGCGGGTCTCGATCGTGCCGACGTCGCCGGGAAGTTCGTCGCGGAGGGCCGCGGCGAAGGAGGCGAGGCGGGGCTCGGCGGCGGCGCCCTCGGCCACCTCGGCGAAGAAGGACTCGACCGAGGCGGGGGACTTCACCATCGCGCGGAGGACGTCGAGGCACTGGACGTTGCCGCTGCCCTCCCAGATCGAGTTCAGGGGGCTCTCGCGGAAGAGCCGGGGCATGCCGGACTCCTCGACGTAGCCGTTGCCGCCGAGGCACTCGAGGCACTCGCCCGCGTGGGCGGGGGCGCGCTTGGTGATCCAGTACTTGAGGACGGCGTTGGCGACGCGCTTCAGGCTCTGCGCCTCGGCGTCGCCCGCGATCGCCTCGTCGTAGGCGCGGGCGAGGCGCATCGCGGCGATCGTCGCCGCCTCCGACTCGACCGCGAGGTCGGCGAGGACGTTCCGCATCAAGGGCTGCTCGACCAGGACGGTGCCGAAGACGGAGCGGTTGGAGGCGTGGTGGATCGCCTGGGCGACGCCGTGGCGCATGCCCACCGCGCTGCCGAGCACGCAGTCGAGCCGGGTGTGGTTGACCATCTCGATGATCGTCGGGACCCCCGCGCCCTCCTCGCCGACCAGCCACGCCGAGGCGGCGTCGAACTCGACCTCGCTCGAGGCGTTCGACCGGTTGCCGAGCTTGTCCTTGAGCCGCTGCAGGCGGAAGCGGTTGCGCTCCCCGTCCGGCGTCCAGCGGGGGAAGAGGAAGCAGGAGAGGCCGCCCTCCGCCTGGGCGAGGACGAGGAAGGCGTCGCACATCGGCGCCGACATGAACCACTTGTGGCCGGTCAGCTCGTACTCGGCGCCGGGGCCGCCGCCGTCCACCGGCCGCGCGATCGTGGTGTTGGCGCGCACGTCCGTGCCGCCCTGCTTCTCGGTCATCCCCATCCCGGTGAGCGCGCCGCGCTTGTCCGGCGCCGGGGCGTTCCGCGGGTCGTACTCGTCGCTGAGGATTCGCGGCTCCCACTGCGCGGCGAGCTCCGGCTGCGCGCGCAGCGCCGGCACCACCGAGTAGGTCATCGAGATCGGGCAGCCGATCCCCGCCTCGGCCTGCGACATGCACATGAAGGCGGCGCCGCGGGCGACGTGGGCGCCGGGCCGCGGGTCCTTCCAGGGGGCGCTGTGGAGCTCGTGTTCGACCGCGGTGCCGAGGAGGTCGTGCCAGGCGGGATGGAACTCGACCTCGTCGACGCGGTTGCCGTAACGGTCGTGCGTCTTCAGCTTCGGCCCGTTGTCGTTGGCGAGCCGCCCGAGCTCCTGCGCCTCCGCCGAGCCGGCGAACTCGCCGACCGCCGCGATCCGCTCCTTCGCCCAGTCGGCGCCCTCGCGGTCGACCGCCTCGACCAGCACCGCGTCGGCTTCGAAGACGTTGTAGTCGACGAGCGGCGGCGGCTGGTTGGCGACCGTGTGGTTGCCGAAGGTGGGGCGCTCCCTGGTTGCCATCGAGTACGTGATTGTGCCGGCTCGCCGGCCGGCGCGTCGGATCTCGCGCGCGGGCGACACCCGAGGGCGCCGGCCAGATAGAGTCGCCGGCCGATGGCGAAGATCAAGGTGAAAGCCCCCGTCGTCGAGCTCGACGGGGACGAGATGACCCGGATCATCTGGTCTTTCATCAAAGAGCAGCTGATCCTTCCCTACCTCGACGTCGACCTGAAGTACTACGACCTCGGGATCGAGAGCCGCGACGCGACCGACGACCAGATCACGGTCGACGCCGCGAACGCGATCAAGGAGTACGGCGTCGGGGTCAAGTGCGCGACGATCACGCCCGACGAGGCGCGGGTCGAGGAGTTCGGCCTCAAAGATATGTACCCGTCGCCGAACGGGACGATCCGCAACATCCTCGGCGGCGTCATCTTCCGCGAGCCGATCGTGATCGCCAACGTGCCGCGCCTGGTGCCGGGCTGGACGAAGCCGATCGTGATCGGCCGCCACGCCTTCGCCGACCAGTACCGGGCCACCGATCTGGTGGTGCCGGGCGAGGGGACGCTCACCATGACCTTCACGCCGAAGGACGGCTCCGAGCCGATCGAGCTCGACGTCTACGACTTCCCCGGCGCCGGCGTCGCGCTCTCGATGTACAACCTCGACGAGTCGATCCGCGACTTCGCCCGCGCCTCGCTGCGCTACGGCCTCGACCGCGGCTACCCCGTGTACATGTCGACGAAGAACACGATCCTGAAGCGCTACGACGGCCGCTTCAAAGACATCTTCGCCGAGGTCTACGAAACCGAGTTCAAGTCCGACTTCGAGGCCGCCGGCATCACCTACGAACACCGGCTGATCGACGACATGGTCGCCGCCGCGCTGAAGTGGGAGGGCGGCTACGTGTGGGCGTGCAAAAACTACGACGGCGACGTGCAGTCCGACACCGTGGCGCAGGGGTTCGGTTCGCTCGGCCTGATGACCAGCGTCTTGATGACCGCCGACGGGAAGACCGTCGAGGCGGAGGCCGCGCACGGCACCGTCACCCGTCACTACCGTCAGCACCAGCAGGGCAACCCGACTTCCACCAACCCGATCGCCTCGATCTTCGCCTGGACCCGCGGCCTGATGGCGCGCGGCCGGATGGACGGCACGCCGGAGGTCTCGGAGTTCGCCGAGACCCTCGAGCGGGTGTGCATCGAGACGGTCGAAGAAGGCAAGATGACCAAAGACTTGGCGCTGCTCGTCGGCGGCGACCAGGCGCACCAGACCACGCAGGAATTCCTGGCGTCGATCGACGACAACCTGCGGCGGGCGATGGGTGGGACGAGCTCCTAGCCGTCGCCGTTCAAATCCGACCCGAGGAGAGAAACGTGAGCACCCCCGTGAAGGTCACCGTTACGGGCGCCGCCGGGCAGATCGGCTACGCCCTCCTGTTCCGCATCGCCAGCGGGCAGATGCTCGGCCCCGACACCCCCGTGGAGCTGAGCCTCCTGGAGATCCCCGACGCGGTCAAGGCGGCCGAGGGCACCGCGATGGAGCTCGACGATTGCGCCTTCCCGCTGCTCCACCGCGTCGACATCACCGACGACCCGAAGCGCGCGTTCGAGGGGACGAACGTCGCCCTGCTGGTCGGCGCGCGGCCGCGCGGTCCGGGCATGGAGCGCTCGGACCTGCTGGAGGCCAACGGCGGCATCTTCAAGCCGCAGGGCGAAGCGATCAACGCCGGCGCGGCCGACGACATCAAGGTGCTGGTGGTGGGCAACCCGGCCAACACCAACTGTCTGATCGCGATGTCCAACGCGCCCGACGTGCCGCGCGAGCGCTTCACCGCGATGATGCGCCTCGACCACAACCGGGCGAAGATCCAGGTCGCCAACAAGCTCGGCAAGCCGGTCAGCTCGGTCACCAACATGACCACCTGGGGCAACCACTCCACCACCCAGTACCCGGACCTGGTGAACGCCAAGGTCGACGGTGAGAGCGCCTGGGACCAGGTCGACGACGAAGCCTGGATCGTCGACGAGTACATCCCGCGGGTCGCGAAACGCGGCGCCGAGATCATCGATGCCCGCGGCGCCTCCAGCGCCGCCTCGGCGGCGAACGCCGCAATCGACCACGTGCACGACTGGGTGCTCGGCACCCCGGACGGTGACTGGGTGTCGATGGGCGTCCCGACCGACGGCTCCTACGGCATCGGCGAGGGGATCATCTGCGGCCTGCCGTGTCAGTGCAGCGGCGGTGAGTGGTCCGTGGTCCAGGGCCTCGAGGTCCCGGACTTCTCCCGCGAGCGGATCGAGAAAAGCGTCTTCGAGCTCCAGGAGGAGCGCGACGCCGTTTCGGGTCTCGGCCTTATCTAGCGAAGTGGAAAGGGCCCCGGGTGGGTCCTTCAAGACACTCAGCGCGAAGCGCGTCTCGAAGGACCTGCCCGGGGCCCTTGACGGCGAGCCGGTCAGCCGGCGGGGTAGTACTGACGGCCGTCCTTTTTGACTCGGCCCTCTTTCTCCAGATCGCCGAGCACCCGGTACAGGTAGTTCGGTTTGATTTTCATCGTTTTGGCGACGTCGGAGGCACTGATGCCGGGCTGTGCGGTGATCAGCTCGACGGCCTGATCGGCACGGGTGCCACCGCGACGACGACGGCGTTTTTTCGGCGCGCCGCCGGCGGCCCTGCCGGACCCCGAGGCGCTACCGCGCGGCCGACCAGGAGATCGTCTCACTTTGCCACCGAGCTCCGCCAACGCTCGCTCGAGCCGGCGGCGCTCCTCGTCAAGATCGGCAAGGCGTCGCTCGACGAGCTCGCGAGCCTCGTCAAGGACGTTCGTCGTGCTTGGCATTCAGATCCCTTTCAGTCCAAATCCAGTTCAGGAACAGAGAACGAGTGTGTCACACCAACCTCCACACTGTTCGACCGATTGAGCGAATGCAATAAACCGATTCCCACCCTTCCCGCGCCCCGCCCGGGTCACGTTGACTACCGACGGCTGCCTGTCCTTAGGGTGAGGAGTGGGGACGGGCGGGGGTCCCGGCCCTCTTCGCCGACGCAGGGGCGGACAGGGGACGGCCGAGGGACCCGGCCCTCTCGGCCACGGCCCGGGTCTTCTGTGGCCGTGGCCGAGAGGGCCGGGTGATCGGGGAGTGGACGAGGGACGGTGGCCGCAGGGGTGACGGGAGACGGACGGAAGGCCCAAGGACGTCACACGGCACCGTCACCGAGATGAGGCGTCGTGACGAAGACGCCGGGATCTCCACACCTGCTCCCGTGTCGCACACCACGCACGCGGGCGCGGGCGACCTGGGTTACGCATGGGTTAACGCGGGCGACCTGGGTTACGCATGGGTTAACCCAGGTCGCCCGCACCTCC
>DASZUW010000016.1:0-8952 GCA_035547475.1 Solirubrobacterales bacterium | reverse complement strand
CAGGATCGACGAGGCGGGCGGGAAACACTACGTCTCCGAGCTCGCCGCCAAGGTCCCCGCCGCCGGCAACGCCAAGCACTACGCCGAGATCGTCCAGCAGAACTCGCTGCTCCGCCGCCTCCTCGGCGCCGGCCAGGAAATTCAGGGCTGGGTGAACGAGCGCGACGGCGAGCCGCGCGAACTCTCCGAGCGGGCCGAGAAACTCCTCTTCGAAGTCGCGCACAAAGAGCAGGCCTCCGACTTCCGCATCCTCGGCGACATCCTCCACGACGAGGTCGACCGCCTGGAGAAGCTCTCCACCGGCGAGATGGAATTGACCGGGACCCCCTCCGGCTTCCGCGACATCGACGCCGTGACCGGCGGCTTCCAGCCCGGCAACCTGATCATCCTCGCGGCACGACCCGCGATGGGGAAGTGCGAGAGCGCACGAAGTCTGATCTACGACCCTACCACCGGAGCGCGGCGACGCCTGGACTCGCTCTTCGAGGCGCACCGCCGAGGCGAGGAGGTCTGGGTGGCGTCCCTCGGCCCGGATCTGAAGATGGTCCCGGCAAAGGCGGCGGCGGTCGCGAGCAACGGTCGTAAACCGATCTATCGCCTGATGACTCGCCTTGGCCGCTGGACCGAGGCGACCTCCAACCACCCGGTCTTGACCAGTTGCGGATGGAGGCAGCTGGGCGAGATCGAGCCGGGCGACAGGATCGCGGTGCCTCGCAGGCTACCCATGCCCCCGATCACCCGCGACCTCCCGGACCACGAGGTCGTCCTCCTCGCCGCGCTGATCGCCGACGGGTCCATCGGCTCGGGCACACCCGCCTATCGCCATGGATCGGAGGCGAAAATAGTCGACACGGTCGAAGCGGCGGCCAAGGAGCTCGGAGTCCGCTTTCAACCTCCTCGCGCCGCCGCTCAAGGCAGCTCCTTTATAAGCGCCGACCCGGGCTCCCCTCACGATCCGGTCACGGCGATGCTCACCCGGCACGGCCTGATGGGTCTGCGCTCCGCCGAGAAGTTCATCCCGGACGCGATCTTCGGGCTCGGCGAGGAGCAACTGGCGCGCTTCCTCGGCGTGATGTACGGGTGCGGCGGGCACGTCGACTGCAGCGACCGGCCGGCGCAGATCGGCTACACGACGATCAGCGAGCGGCTCGCGCGCGACGTCCAGCACCTGCTGCTGCGGCTGGGGATCGTGGCGAGCATCCGCGCGCTGAAGCGACCCGTCAACGACGGCACCGACGAGGTCGCGCGTGAGGTGCGGATCACCGACCAGGGCGGGCTGCGTCGCTTCTGCGAGCTGATCCGCATCCCCGGCAAGGAGGAGGCGCAGGACCGGGTGCTGGCGCGGTTGGACGAAGTGCCTCGCTCGACGAACACCGACGCGCTGCCGGTGGAGATCTGGGACGACATCCTGCTCGCGAAAGGCGACCGGATCAGGGCGGCCGTGAGCGAGCTGACGAGGCGGCCGCGAAACCACGGCCGGCACGTCGGCGCCCGGTCGCCCTCGCGCGGCCTCGTCGCCGAGCCGGCGACGGCGACCGCCTCCCCCACGTTGGCGGAGCTCTGCGATTCCGACATCTGGTGGGACGAAGTCGCCTCGATCGAGTACGTCGGTGAAGAAGAGACCTACGACCTCGACGTTCCAGGGCTGCGCAATTTCGTCGCCGACGACGTGATCGTCCACAACAGCGCCCTCGTCGCCAACATCGCCGAAAACGTCGCCGTCAAACGCAACCGCCCCGTCGCCTTCTTCTCGCTCGAGATGTCGGAGGTCGAGCTCGCGCAGCGCTTCATCGCCTGCCGGGCGCGCATCCCCGGCGACAAGCTGCGCAAAGGCCAGGTGTCCCAGCGCGACTGGCCGAAGGTCATGCGCGCCGCCAACGAACTCGCCGACGCGCCGCTGTGGTTCGACGACTCCTCCGACCTCGGCATCCTCGACCTGCGGGCGAAGGCGCGGCGCCTCCACGCCTCCGAACAGGATCGCGGCGGCCTCGGGATGATCATCCTCGACTACATGCAGCTGATGCGCTCCGACGACCCGCGCGCCAACCGCGTCGAGCAGGTCGGCCAGATCAGCCGCGGCCTCAAGATCCTCGCCCGTGAGCTGCAGGTGCCGGTGCTGGCGATCTCCCAGCTCTCGCGCGCGCCCGAGCAGCGCTCGCCGCCGAAACCGCAGCTGTCCGACCTGCGCGAGTCGGGACAGATCGAGCAGGACGCCGACCTCGTCGCCTTCCTCTACCGGGCCGACTACTACCGCGACCCCGACGAGGAGCCGGACGGCCTCGCCAACCTGATCATCGCCAAGCACAGGAACGGCCCGATCGCGACCAAAGAGCTGGTCTTCCTCGACCGCTATCCGAAGTTCGCCGACTACAGCGGTCAGGAGGCGCCGATCGAACAGCCGGTCGGCGAAGACCCGCCGCCCTACGACGAGGCCGCCGCGGGGCCCGAGTTCTGATGCCGCCCGCGATCGCCCGCTCCGAACCCTTCCGCGACCAGGTGTGCACCCTGGGGATCTGCGACGGCTCCGGCTGGATCCTCGGCCCCGAAGACGTCGCCCGCCCCTGCGACTGCCGCGCCGAGCGCCTCAACCGCGGCCACAACCGCGGCATCTCCTCGGTGATCCCGGCCCGCTATCGCGGCGTCTCCTTCGACCGCCCGCCGGTCTCCGACATGGCGCGCGACCTGCAGACCAAGGCGGCGGTCGCCGAGGTTCGCGCCTACGTCGACGACCTCGACCGCCGGCTCGCCGAGGGGCGCGGCCTGTGGATCTTCGGCGACACCGGCACCGGGAAGACCACGCTCGCGATGCTGATCTCGAAGGCGGCGCTCGAGGCCGGCCGGAGCGTCGCCATCTACTCGCTGCCGAAGCTCCTGGCGCGCATCCGCCGCACCTACGACTCCGAGCCCGGCGGCGACTCCTACCTCTCGCTGTTCGACAAGCTCACCTCGGTCGACCTGCTCCACATCGACGACCTCGGCGCCGAGAAACGCTCCGACTGGGTGCTGGAGCAGCTCTACGCCCTGGTCAACGAGCGCTACGAGACCGAGCGCTCGGTCCTGATCACGACGAACCTTGGACACGAGCAGCTGGAGGAGCAGATCGGTTCGCGGACCGTCTCGCGCCTGACCCAGATCTGCGACGAAGTGCCGCTCTTCGGCACCGACCGACGCTACGGCGCGATGCCGCGCGTCGCCTAGAGCGTCCCGGCGGGCGCGACCCAGACGCTCTCGAACCGCAGACTGGTCAGCTCGGCGATCACGTCGTAGTCGCGGTCGTAGTGGAGGACGCCCGCGCCGACCTCATGCGCGCAGGCGGCGATCAGCAGGTCGATCGGCGACAGGCGGTGGTGGCCACGGATGGCGAGCTCACCTTGCGCGCGCAGGGCCCGCTCTCCGGCGACGGCCGTGAGCTCGACCCGCGGGAACGACGAGGCGAAGTCGGCCATCATCTCGCGGCGATCTCGGGCTGACGGAGCCGAATAGCCGGCCTCCAACAGAAAGGGGAGGCAGGTGGCGAGCTCGCGGCGTTCGATCCGATCCGCGATCGCGCCGGCGGTGTCGTGCGGCAGCTTGCCGGCGACCACCCGCGACCACGCCGAATTGTCGATCAGCAGCACGCTACTCGTCGCCGTAGCGTGCGATCAGCCCGAGGCGCTTGACCTCGTCGGCGGCGTCGACATCGACGCTGTAGCGGAGCGATCCCGAACGGATCGCATCGGCCAGCTCCTTGCGGGCCTTCGCCGCTGCGTCTTCGTCGGCAGCGACCTGGCGCGCCTTCACCTCCGCCCCGAGCGTGACCAGCTCGGCGAAGTCGATCCGCTCGGACTCGCCAAGCTTCGCGCGCAGCGCGTCCAGGGCCGCTTGGACCTTCGGCGTCTCGGTGATCGTGTGGCGGGGTCGGGTGGTCGGCACGGCGCCGAGTGTAGCACCGTGCTGCACCGCACCAGGCCCCCCGAACCGTCAGAATCCGGCCACGTGCCGGGCGTGGTCATAGTCGGCGCCCAGTGGGGCGACGAGGGCAAGGGCAAGATCACCGATCTGCTCGCCGAGCGGGCTACCACCATCGTCCGCTTCCAGGGCGGCAACAACGCCGGCCACACGATCGTGCGCGACGGGGAGACGTTCGCCTTCCACCTGATCCCGTCCGGGATCCTGCACTCCGAGAAGACGTGCGTGATCGGTAACGGGGTCGTCGTCGACCCGCGGGTGCTGCTGAGCGAGATCGACGGGTTGAAACGCGCCGGGATCAGCGTCGCCAACCTGAAACTGTCGGCGAACGCGCACCTGATCATGCCCTACCACGTGCTCCTCGACACGGCGAGCGAGACGAAACTCGGGAAGAACTCGATCGGCACGACGCGGCGTGGGATCGGCCTCGCCTACGCCGACAAGGCGCTGCGCCTCGGCATCCGCGTCCAGGACCTGCTCGACGAGAAGATCCTGCGGACGAAGATCCGCGCCGCCCTGGAGCCGAAGCAGCAGGCGCTGCGCGAACTCTCCGTGCAGCGGCGCAAACTGCGCAAGGAAGCGGGCGACGAGGCGAAGGCCGCGGCCGAGGGATCGATGGGCGGCGTCATCGACCCGCGCCCCGACCTCCACGCGATGGTCGAGGAGCACGTCAACTACGGCCACCGCCTCGAGCCCCACATCGCCGACACGGCGAAGCTCTGCTGGGACGCGCTCGACCGCAAGGAGACCGTCATCTTCGAGGGCGCCCAGGCGACCCTCCTCGACCTCGACCACGGCACCTATCCCTTCGTCACCTCCTCCAACCCGATCGCGGGCGCGGCGACCGTCGGCGCCGGCGTCGGCCCCACCGACATCGACGAAGTGTGGGGCATCGCCAAGGCCTACTCGACCCGCGTCGGCGCCGGCCCCTTCCCGACCGAGCTCACGGACGAGGTCGGCGACCAGCTGGTCGAGCAGGGCCACGAGTTCGGCACCACCACCGGCCGCCGCCGCCGCGCCGGCTGGATGGACCTCGTCGGCCTCCGCTACGCGGCCCGCCTCAACCGCATGGACGCCCTCGCGATCACCAAGCTCGACGTCCTCCGCGGCATCGGCCCCCTCCGCGTCGCCGTCCGCTATCGCTCCAAGGAGGGCGCCGTCCTCGACGACTTCCCCTACCACCAGTCGATCCTCCACTCGGCCACCCCCGAGTACGAGGACCTCCCCGGCTTCGACGAGGACATCAACGACTGCCGCGCCTTCACCGACCTCCCCACCGCCGCCCGCGACTACCTCGGCTTCATCGCCGAGTTCGTCGGCGTGCCGATCAAGCTCGTCGGTGTCGGCCCGGCGCGCGACCAGGTCGTCTGGGTCGACTGAGCGCCCGCTCCCACCGCCCCGACCGGACCGGCTCATTCCGCCGCCTTGCAATCTTCCCGTTCGAAACCTTGCAAACTACCCCCTGGGAGCCTTGCAATCTTCCCGCTGAAATCCTTGCAACTTTCCCCCTGGGAGCCTTACAATTATCCCGTTGACCGATCGCGACTACCGGAGCCGGGTGGTGGACGAGGAGCTCGCACGGCGCCTCGAAACCAGCGGCGCGGTCCTGATCGAGGGTCCGAAGGCCTGTGGGAAGACGGAGACCGCGCGCCAGAAGGCGGCCGGCGAGGTGCTGCTGGACGTCGACGAGGGGGCCCGGGCGGCGGCCTCGGTCGACCCGAGCCTGCTCCTCGACGGCGAGGCGCCGCGCCTTCTGGACGAGTGGCAGCTCGAGCCGCGGCTCTGGGACCACGTCCGTCGCGCGGTCGACGAACGAGACGCACCCGGCCAGTTCATCCTCGCGGGATCCGCCGTCCCGGCGGACGACTCGTCGCGGCATTCCGGGGCGGGTCGCGTCAGCCGCCTGCGGATGCGGCCGATGTCGCTGTTCGAGTCCGGGCTCAGCGACGGCGCGATCTCCCTCGCGGAAGCGATGGACGGCGGGAACGTCGAATCCGCCGACCGGGGAGTCAGGTTGCCCGACCTGACGGAGGCGATCGTCCGCGGCGGCTGGCCGGCCCTCCAGGCAGTGCCGATCGAGGCGGCGGGCGCTGCCGTCGCCGACTACCTGGAAGAGGTCTCGCGCACCGACATCAACCAGGTCGACGGCGTGCGCAGGGACCCCGTGCGCGTGCGACGACTCATAGCGAGCCTGGGGCGAAACGTCGCGACCTACGCCTCGATGGCGACGCTCGCCGCCGACTCCGCGGCCGGTGGCGAGGACCGACTGAAAGATGAGACCGTGGCCGCCTACCTGGCGGCGCTCGAGCGGCTGTTCGTGATCGAGGACCAGCCACCCTGGGAGCCCCACCTGCGCTCCCGGTCGCGTCTCCGGCGAACCCCTAAGCGCCACTTCGTCGACCCGTCGCTGGCCGCCGCGGCCCTCGGCGCGGAACCTGCCGCGCTGCTTCGCGACCTGCGGCTGCTCGGCTTCCTGTTCGAGTCGCTGGTGGTTCGTGATCTGCGCGTCTACTCGCAGATGGGACGGGGCGAGGTCCGGCAATTCCGGGACAACAAGGGCCTCGAGGTCGACGCGGTCCTCGCCCGGCCGGACCGCTGGGGAGCCTTCGAGATCAAGCTCGGGGGAGAGCAGGCGATCGACGAAGCCGCTCGCAGCCTGCTCAAGTTCGCCGGTGAGATCGACACCGGCCGCAGCGGCGCGCCGGGGGTCCTGGGCGTGATCGTCGCGGGTGGCTACGGCTACGTCCGCGAGGACGGCGTGCGGGTGATCCCGATCACCTCGCTCGGTCCCTGAGCCCGCGCCCGGCCGGATAGCCCGCGTACCCAAAGCGACCATCGCACCGCTTCTTTCGGCGCGCCACCGGGTTTATAGGGTGCGACCGGGTGGTATAGGTTGACCCGCGCACGAACCGTTCCACGGTTTGACGCAACGTTTCGACGGCCATGGCCCCCGATGGGCAGGCCGCAAAGGAGAGATAAAGGGTATGCGCAAACACTTGCTGATGGTCCTCGCCTTGGGGGCCCTGATCGCCGTTTCGGTGGTCGGGATCGCGACCGCCGCCGGGGGCGAAACCCCGGTCACGGTCAAAGTCGGCAACCTCGAACTGACGGCCAACGGCGGCTTCAGCCCGAAGGCGCTGTCGAAGAACAAGCAGACGCCGATCGAACTGAGAGCGTCCGGCGAAGTCAAAGAGGCCGACGGGTCCCACCCGCCGGCGGTCCGCGAAGTCATCCTCGAAGCCGACAAAGCGGGCGAAGTCCACCTGAAGGGGATCCCGACCTGCAAGTCGGGCCAGCTCCAGGCGACCGACACCAACGCGGCGCTGAAGGCCTGCAAGAAGGCCCTGATCGGCAGCGGCCAGGCGACCGCCCAGGTGGCGTTCGCCGAACAGAAGCCGATCAACGTCAACTCGAAGATCCTGGTGTTCAACGGCGGCGAAAAGGGCGGCAAGGCGACGATGTTCATCCACGCCTACTTCGCCAACCCGATCTCCGGCGCGATCGTCACCACGGTGACCATCACCAAGCACAAGCACGGTCGCTTCGGCACCCTCGCCGTGGCGAAGATCCCGCAGATCACCGGCGGCAGCGGCTCGATCACCAAATTCAACCTGGCGATCAAAAAGAACGTCGCGGGCCACAACCCGATCAGCTCGAAGTGCCAGGACGGCAAGCTGAAAGTCCACGTCCTCGGCAAATTCGAAGACGGCACCAAGGCGGAAACGGAAATCATCCGCGCCTGCACGCCGAAGGGCTGAGCCTCAAGGCAAAGCTCTCCTGACGAGAGCGCAGTTCGAAAGGGCGGCCTCCGGGCCGCCCTTTTTTCGTCGTTTGCAGGCCTAATTACCCAATAGCCGGCTTGATGCGCAA
The DNA here is from genome assembly GCA_035547475.1 of Solirubrobacterales bacterium. GTDB lineage: Bacteria > Actinomycetota > Thermoleophilia > Solirubrobacterales > 70-9 > VAYN01. Next base: position 1,134 of record DASZUW010000016.1, on the reverse strand, counting down.
GTTCCCCCTTCCTATAGTGGTCGGGGCGGGCAACGGGGAAAGGACGCCGTGGGAGGCACCTGCAGCTACGACGGAGCGGCGATCGCCGCAGCCGAGCTCCGGTTCAGGGAGGACCTGTGGCTGTCCGCGCCCAAGGACGCCGTGCAGGAGGCGGAAGTCCGCCACCGCCGCTTCGGCCCGGTCCTCGCCACCGCCTTCGGCGACCTCCCCGACGTCAGGATGATGAACCTCGTCCAGGGCGCGGCGGAGCCCGGCGCGACCGAGGACGGCGACCTGGGCGCGGCGCTCGAATGGATGCGCTCCCGCGAGGTCGATTACCTCGTCTCCGTCGACAAGGACCGCCCCGGCACCGAGCCCGCCGAGTCGTGGCTCGCCTCGCGCGGCTACGAACCCGGCCCGGCCGTGCGCCGCTTCGTCCATCCGGGCACAGAGGACCGCGAGATCCCCGCCAGCCCCTTGGAGATCGTCGAGCTCGGCCCTCTCGACACCGAAGGCATGAGCCACATCTTCGGCGAGGTCCTCGGCCTCTCGAGCCTCGCCACCATCCTCCTCCTCGGCCTGCCGACGCGGCACGGCTGGCACTGCTACCGCGCGAGCCTCGGCGGTCAGGAGGTGGCGTGCGGCTCCATGCTCGTCCTCGACGGCGTCGCCCTCCTCGGCCTCGAAGCCACGCTCCCCGAGGCGCGCGGCCACGGTTGCCACACCGCGCTCCTCGAACGACGGCTGATCGACGCCCGCAGGCACGGCTGCGACACGGTGGTGGCGGAGGTATGCGACTCCCGCCCTGCCACCCCTTCGGCGGTGAGGAATCTCGAAGGCCTCGGCTTCGAGGAGATCGCGGGCAGCGCCACCTGGCGGCGGCCGACCGGCATCGCCTGATTCATCCGGACGCGGCGCCGGCAGGTGAGCGTTCCTCTCCCCTACCCTGTCGGGCATCGTGATGCGGCGAGCCATCTCGTTCCTGGCCGCGGCGGCCGTGGGGGCAGCGCTCTCCCTGCCTGGCGTGGCGAGCGCGGCCGATTCGCCTGCCTGGGCGCCGGACGTCCCCTGGGGCGCGGGCTGCGAACCCGCCCCGAGCCCCGCCCGACGCACCGCCGCCAACTGCGGCGCGACGCTCGTCGAAGGCGAAGCGGT
>DASZUW010000015.1:0-4395 GCA_035547475.1 Solirubrobacterales bacterium | reverse complement strand
CGGCCGGGGTCATTGCCTCTACGTAGCGGAGGCCCGCGACCGAATCCGGAGACGGGCCGCTGCGCAGCGGCCCGCCCTTGGTCATATGGACCGAGAGCACGAGCTCACTCATCGTCGACTCCTTTCGTGATTTACCGATGGTCGGTCATTGCCGTCGCCTGCATCGGTGGCGGCGAGGAAATCGGTGATCGCCTCGGTGGTCGCGGTCGGCGCGGACCAGAGGACGTTGTGGCCGCCGTCGACGGTTCGCTCGGTGAGGAGCGGCCCGAGGGCACGCGCGTAGCGCTCGCGGCCGGCGGCATCGGCGAGATGTGATTCGGCGCCGCTCAGCAGCAGCGTCGGCACCGTCGCGACCGGCGGGTTGGGACCGGCCATCGCTTCCCAGACGCCGGCGACGGCGGTGCCGCTGGAGGAGAAGCGGAAGCGGCCGTCGTCCCCCCGCCGCAGGTCGCGCTCGAGGTAGTCGGCGACCAACTGCGGCGCGGCGCCGACGCTGCCCTCGGCAGCAAGCAGCGCGGCGGCCGCTCCGGCCCGCGTCTCGAAGCTCCAGTCGAGGCCGGCGATCAGAACGGCCTGGCGGATCCGCTCGGCGGGGACCTCGAAGGCCGGCTCGAGCAGGGCGAGGCTGCGCACCCGCTCGGGGTGGGCGGCGGCGAGCGCCGCACAGGCGCGCCCACCGAAGCTGTGGCCGACCCAGTCGGCGCGCGCCGGATCGAGCGCCGCGGCGGTCTCGGCGAGGTCGGCGACGTGGTCCGCGAAGCTCGCCGTCGCCGCCGGTGAGTCGCCGTGGCCGCGCAGGTCGAGGGCGACGACGCGGCGGCCGCTCGCGGCGACCAGTTCGCCGAACACGGCGAAGATCTCGCTTTGCTGGCCGACGCCGTGGACGCAGAACACCGTCGATCCCTCGGCGGGACCCCATTCGCGGTGGTGCAGGATCACTGCCGGACCTCTTCCTCGGCGGCGAGGATCGGGGCGGGGTGGGGCGCCGGGGTGTCGGAGAGGCGGCGCGCCAGCCAGCCGGGCATCCACCAGTTCCAGTCCTCGAGCAGCGCCATCGCGGCCGGCACCAGGACGAGCCGGACGACGGTCGCGTCGAGTGCGACCGCGGCGGCAAGGCCGATCCCCAGCCGCTGCACGGTCGGTAGCCCGGCGCTGACGAAGGCGAGGAAGACGAGGGTCATGATCAGCGCGGCGCTGGTGATCGTGCGGCCGGTCGTCGCCAGGCCCTCGCCGACCGCGCGCCGCGTGTCGCCGGTCGCCACGTAGCGCTCGCGGATCCGGCTCAGCATGAAGACCTCGTAATCCATCGAGAGGCCGAAGGCGATGACCATGATCAGCGGTGGCGTCACGGTGTCGATGTAGGGGCCCTTTTCGAGGCCGAGGAAGTCGAGCCAGCCCCACTGGAAGATCGCCACGACGATTCCGTAGGCAGCGGCGATCGAGAGCATCGTCAGCAGCGCCGCCTTCAGCGGCAGGACGACGGAGCGCAGCAGCGGCACCAGGACGACGAAGGAGAGGCAACAGACGAGCAGGGCGATCTTCCACAGGGAGGAGCCGACCAGGCGGTCGAAGTCGATGCTCGTCGCGGTGGCGCCGCCGATCGCGACGGAGGCGCCCGTGGCGCTCGCCGGGAGGTCGGCCCGCAGCCGCTTGACCGCGGCCCGGGCGGCTTCCGAGGTGGGGTCGATGCGGAGCGTCGTGGTCAGTAGCACCCGTTCGCCGTCGGCGGCGCGGCGCGGCGCGGCCACCCGCAGCACCGCGGGGTCGGCCGCGGCGGCGCTGCGGACCGCGGCGACGGCGCGCGTGCCGGGCGCTCCGCCCTGGCCGCTGACGACGATCTGGACCGGGCCCAGCGAGCCCGGCCCGGCGACCTCGGCGGCGGTTTCGACGCCTACGCGGAAGGGGTCGCCCGAGCCGATCTGGCGGAGCCCCGCGTTACCGACGTTCATCGCGAGGGCGGGCAGTGCGAGGGTCAGCATCAGCCCCGTTGCGGCCACCGCCGCGAGCAGCGGTCGCCGCATGACGGCGGCGCTCCAGCGCGGCCAGAACCGGCGGTCGGGGCGGCGCCGACGGGCGAATGCCTTACCCAGCCTGCCCGGTTCGGACAGGCGGTCGCCGAGGACGGAGATCAGCGCGGGGAGGAGCGTCGCCGTCGCCAGCAGCGCGATGACGATGACGAGGATCGCCCCGGCGGCGATCGAGCGCAGCGCCGGCGCGTCGATCACGAAGAGGCCGGCGAGCGAGGCGATCACGGCGGCGCCGGAGAAGGCGACGGCGACGCCCGAGGTGGCGAGTGCCTCGTTCAGCGCCTCCGGCAGGCTCGCGCCGCGCTTGATCTCCTCGCGGTAGCGGACGAGGACGAACATCGAGTAGTCGATGGCGACGCCGAGGCCGAGCATCGAGGTGACCGTGGAGACGATCACCGAGGTTTCCATCGTCAGCGAGAGCAGGAAGATCAGGGCGGCACTGACGAGGATCGCGACGGCGCCCAGAGCCAGCGGCAGGAGCGTCGCGACGAGCGAGCCGAAGACGGTGAGGAGGACGATCGCGATCACCGGGAAGGCACGGACCTCGGCGGTTTTCACGTCGCCTTCGGTCTCCGCCTGGAGCGCCGCCCAGAGCGCGCCCTGGCCGACCACGTAGACCCCTGCCGAGCCGCCGGCCAGCGAGCCGGGGGTACTCGAGGTCATCCCGAGCGAGTCACGCAGTCGGCGGGCGACGTCGGTCGCTTCGTTTTCAGAGCCGGGGACGCGGACGCCGAGAATCACGGCGGGCGCCCCGTGGCGGGAGGCGGCGCGCGCGGTCAGCAGGGTGCGGCGGTCGAGCGCCGCCCCTTCGGTTTCGGCGACCAGGCGGGCCGCCGCGGGCAGCGCTGCCGGCGGGATCGCCGCGCCCCGTTCGGCGGGGGCGATCACCAGCGCCAGCTCGGGTCCGCCGTCGCCGCGGAATTCGCCGAGCCGGCCTGCGACCGCGGCCGAGTCGGAGTGGGGGTCGACGAACCCGCCGCCGGTCAGGTGCCTGGCCTGCGAGGCGGCCAGTGGCGCCGCGATCAGCAGGGTGACGATCCAGATGACGAAGACGACGCGGCGCCGGCGCTGAGCCAGTTCGGCAACCGCTCTCATCGATCGGTACATCTCCCGCGCTCCCTGCTACGTCCGTACCGGAAAAAGACCCAATGGCCCTAAGGAATCTAGAGCACTTCAAGTTCATTCGCTGTGTTCCAGATAGATCTTTTAATCATCAGCTATCCATCCTTAACGGATTGTGGAATTTGCCGGCCCGGATGGCCGCTTGCCACAGTGGCCGCGGCTTCACCGGACCGTGCCGGCGCCGGTGTCGAACTGTGAAAAGAAAGGGTTGGGAGGAATTGATGCGGGTCACTCTCGTAGCTGCCCCGGGGGCATTCGTAACCGATGCGGAGTTCTGGTACCGGCCGGTGGCCGAGCTGCTGGAGCCGCATGACATCGCGGTCCGCACGGTCGATCTGCCGAGCTGCGGCGACCGACCACCGCTCGGTGGGCTGTTCGACGACGCCCGGGCGATGCAGCGGGCGATGGATTCGGTGGAGGGCCCGGTCATCCTCGCCGGCCACTCCTACAGCGGCATCGTCATCACCCAGGCCGCCGCCGGCCGTTCCGACAAGGTCAAGCACCTGCTCTACATCAGCGGCATCGTCGGCGACAAGTGCATCATGGAGAGCGACTACGTCGTGCCCGGCGAGGCTCCCGAGACGCAGATCGACTTCCGCGTCGCCGGTCGCAAGGTGCCGCTCCCCGACTCGCTGCTGGCCGGCGCCAAGACCGGCGGGCAGGGGCCGATGGCCCGCTTCGCCTTCGCTTTCGGCCGCGCCGCGGTGCGCGCACCCGGCGTCGAAGCGATCCTCGGCGAGGGGGCCGGCTCGGCCGCCTTCAAGAGCAATGAGCTGCGCCGTCTCTCCAACCCGGAGCTGATCGAGGAAGGGCTGAGGCGGGTGACCAAGCAGTCGGTGGCCTCCTTCCTGCAGGGGCCGAACCGCCTCGCCTGGCAGGAGATCCCCTCGACCTACGTGCTCGGGCTGAATGACGGCGAGGTTCCGCAGCCGCAGCTCCGCGCCCAGGCGAGCCGCTGCACCGAGGTGATCGAAGCACCGACCAACCACTTCTGCCATCTGGACCGCCCCGACATCGTCGCCGACGCGGTGGTCCGAATCGTCGATCGGATCGATGCGGAAGCGGCGGCACCGATCGTGGGCTGATCGGTGAGAGACCGTCTGGAGGCGGCGGCGCCCGCGGAGCGGGAGGCGATGCTGGTCGAGCTGGTGCGGTCGGCGGCGGCCGACCTGCTCGGCCTCGCCGGGGCGGCCGACGTAGACCCGGAGAGGCCGTTCGCGGCGCTCGGCTTCGAGTCGCTGGCGGC
>DASZUW010000014.1:0-2632 GCA_035547475.1 Solirubrobacterales bacterium | reverse complement strand
GCGCGGTGGTGGCTACCTCCATCAGTCCTCCTCCTTGATCGTGTCGAGGATGCGCTCGCGGATCGCGGGCGCATCGAGCAACGGGCCGAAGCTGAGCCCCGACTCGTGGCTGCTCACCCCGCCGATCGCGCGGACGGCGCGACGGTCGTGGGCGTACTGGCGGACGTCCTCGATCATCTGCCCGGCGTTGAGCTCGAAGACGAGGACGCGGCGGGCGCCCTCGCTCGCCGCCTCCAGGGCATCGCCCGGGAACGGCCACAGCGTGATCGGTCGGAAGAAGCCGATCCGATGCCCCTCGGCCCGCAGTTCCTCGACCACGTACTCGGTGAACTTGGCCCCCGAGCCGAAGGCGACGACCAGCGTTTCGGCGTCCTCGGTGTGGCCTTCCTCCCAGCGCTGCTCGGCGGCGGCGATGCGGTCGAACTTCTCCGCCAGTTCCTGCCAGTGGCGGTCGGGCCCGGGACCGGGGGCGTTGTCCTTGCCCATCGCCCAGGTCCAGATCTGCCGCGAGCGGCCGGTGCCCCCGAGGCTGCCGTCGAGCGCCCAGTCCTTGGCCGGCAGCGCCGGCAGGTCGAGCGGCCCGATCCTGACGCCGACCCGCGTCTGGGCGATCAGCGGATCGCCGTAGAGGATGGTCGGAGCGCGGTACCTGTCGGCGAGGTGGAAGAGCAACTGGGTGTGTTCGACCGCCTCGGGGATGTCCTTCGGCGCGAGCGTCAGGGTGCGGTAGTCGCCCCAGCCGCCGCCCTTGGTGCATTGGAAGTAGTCCTGCTGGTTGCGGGCCATGTTGAAGACGACCAGCGGGGTTTCGTTCAGGGCCGCCTCGGCGATCGCCTCCTGCATCAGCGCGATCCCCTGGCCGCAGGAGCCGGTGGCGGCGCGGGCGCCGGTGGCGGCGGCGCCGAGCGCCATGTTGACGCACTCGATCTCGCTCTCGGCGTTGACGCAGACTCCGCCCGCCGGCGGCATCAGTGCCGACATGCCTTCGAGCAACCCGGTGAACGGGGAGATCGGGTAGCCGGCGAAGAAGCGGCAGTCGGCGGCGATCGCGGCGCGGGCGATCGCGGTGCAACCTTCGAGGAGCTCGAGCTCGGCGGGCGCGTCGACGGTCGCGGCGGCGGGGCTCATGCGGGGACCGCCGCGTGGTCGAGGTCGGCGACCGCGGCGGCACCGGCGGCGAGCGCCCGCGCGTTGGCCTCGGCGTACTGTTTGCGGTAGGGCGGCAGAAGCGCCGTCATCGCCGCCACCAGATGGTCGGTGTCGACGATCTCGGTCACCGCGGCGAAGGCGCCGAGGATGACCAGGCCCGCGGCCTGCGGCGCCCCGAGTTCGCGCGCCATCTCGGTGACCGGCAGGGCGACGACGCGCCGTGCGCCCGGGCTGATCGAGGCCGGATCGACGATCGAGGAGTTGAGGACGAGGAGGCCGTCGGGGCGGAGGCGATCCGGGATCGCGCCGTCGAACTTGTCGTGCATGACGATCGCCGCGCCCGCGCTCGGCAGGACCGGCAGCGACCTGAGCGGCCCGTCGCCGACGACCACCGAGCTCTTCGAGGCGCCGCCGCGCATCTCGCCGCCGTAGTCGGCGGCCAACATCGCGTTCAGGCCGGCTTCGGTCGCCGCCTGGGCGAGCGTCTTGCCGACGAGCTGGATGCCCTGCCCGCCGATCCCCACGATCAGCACCTCATGTTCCACGCCGCCCCTCCGTTCCTCTCGACCCAGGTCGTCCACTGGACACCATGACATATTTTGTATTTAAACTACAAGATATAAATGATTAGGGAGGAGGATCGGCGGTGGAGAAGTTGATCGGAAACGTGGTCGCGGCCGCGGCCGCGACGGACCCGGCGAGGCCGGCGGCGACGCTCGAAGACGCGGCGGTCACGTTCGGCGAGCTCGATGCGGCCGCGGATCGGCTGGCGGCGGCGCTGCGGGGCCGCGGCATCGGCCTGGGAGACCTGGTCGGCTGGTGGTCGGGGCCGTCGCTCGACACGCTCGCGGTGATGACCGCCTGCGCTCGCGCCGGCGCGGTCTTCGCGCCGCTCTCCCCGCAGCTCGGCGACGCCGAGGCGCGCGACATCCTCGACTACGTCGAACCCGCCCTGCTCCTCTGCGAGCCGGCGCTGGTCGACCGGGCCGACGGCGTCGAGCTCGAGGCCTTGGTGGCGGGCTCCGCGGCGACCGGGCCGGTGCGCAACCCCGAGCTGCGCGACTCCGATCCCCACATCCTCTACCTCACCAGCGGCAGCACCGGTCGCCCGAAGGGCGCGTTGGTCAGCCACCGGGCCAGCTGGCTGCGCTCGCGCAAGGGCCACGGCAGCCTCGGCGAGGACGTGTCCGGGGTCGTCTGCGCCTTCCCGCTCTTCCACTACGCGGGATGGCAGTTCGTGCTTGAAGCCTGGCTCGCCGGGACGACGGCCCACCTGGTGCCGCGGGCGAGCGGGGCGGAGCTGGTGGCGACGATCGAGGGCCGGCGAGCCGAGGCGATCTATTGCATCCCCGCCGTCTGGGAGCGGATCCTGGCCGAGCCCGGGGACCTCAGCTCGATTCGCTGGGCCGATACCGGCACCTCCGCGCTCACCGAGGACCTGCTCGGCCGCATCGCCGCCCGGCTGCCGGAGGCGCGCACGGCG
>DASZUW010000013.1:0-14723 GCA_035547475.1 Solirubrobacterales bacterium | reverse complement strand
CACCGGCACCGAAGTCGTCAACGGCCTCCTCTCCGCCTTCTCCTTCGAAAAAGGCAACGGCGGGCGGATCCTCGGCCTCGCCGTCTTCGCGATCTTCGCCCTCTTCATCCTCTGCCTGCGGGCGCTCTCGGTGGGGGCGCGCAACTCGCGCCAGCTCTCGGCGGCGCTCGAGGGGCTCGCCTGGGAAGAGTTCCGCCAGGCCGGCCTGCCCGCCCGCTTCAAGGGCAAGATCGCGATCCTGATCCCCGCCTACAACGAGGCGGAGAACATCGGCGTCGTCCTCGACCAGATGCCGGCCGAGGTCTGCGGCGTGCGCACCGAGGTCCTGGTCGTCGACGACGGCTCCCGCGACGGCACCGGCGACGTCGCCGCCGAGCACGGCGCCCTGGTCGCCCGCCACGTCACCAACCGCGGCGGCGGCGCGGCGCTCCGCACCGGCTACCGCCTGATGGTCGAATCGGGCGCCGAGGTCGTCGTCACCCTCGACGCCGACGGCCAGCACCTCCCCGCCGAGATGCCCCGCCTGGTCGGGCCCGTCCTCGCGGGCGAAGTCGACGTCGCCCACGGCTCCCGCGTCCTCGGCCACGCCGACCGCAACCACTTCGCCCGCGAGCTCGGCATCGTCTTCTTCAACCGCCTCGTCTCCTTCATCACCCGCACCCACGTAACCGACTGCTCCAACGGCTACCGCGCCGTCCGCACCACCGTCCTCCCCCTCCTGGTCCTCCGCCAGGAGCAGTTCCACACCTCCGAGTTCATGATCGAGGCCATCAAGCGGGGCGTCCCCGCCAAGGAGGTCCCGATCACGGTCGAACAGCGCCTCCACGGCCACTCCAAGAAGCCTGCCGTGATGCGCTACGGCCTGGGGTTCGCGAACGCGATCGTGCGGACCTGGCTGCGGTAGCGGTCGCGCTGCACGACTTGACCCTGCCATGGCACGGTCAACTCGTGCAGCGCGCTTCGGGCGGCCGGGCGGCCGGGCTACCCCCGGACCCCCGGATGCCGCACGGCCCGTGGGTCCGGCAGGTAGAGGTCCGTCCCACACCGCGGGCAGACCTGCACGTAGAGCTTCACCGGCTTCAGGCACTGGGGGCACTGGCGTTCGGGTTCGTCCTTCTCGCGGCGGTAGAGGACGACGGCGATCAGGCCGAGGAGCGGGAGGACGGCGCCGACCAGGAACCAGATCCAGAAGGAGCTGCCCTTCGCCTTGCCGATGATGGCGGTGGCGAGGCCGCAGAAGAAGATGATGACGAGGTACTCGAGGCCCATCCGCCCTCCATTGTGGCGGGTCGGCGCGGCGCTCAGCCGAGGCGTTTGGGACGGGTGACCGAGCCGAGCTCGGCGAGGTCGCGCTTGAACGGCATGCTGGCGGTCCAGTCGAGCACCGCGTGGGCCTTGCGCGCGTACCCCGGGATCTGGCTCATGTGGTAGGTCCGGGCGAGGAACCAGGCGGGGAAGCCGCGGAACTTGCGCTCGCCGAGGCGGCCGACAGCCTTGTAGCGGCCGAGGTTCACGAAGGAGGCCTCGCTGCGGTAGGTGAAGGGCTCCGGCGCGCCGATCCCGAGCTCGGCGGCGATGTTGCGCGCCGCGACCGGGCCCTGCCGAACGGCGTGCTGGGCGGTCGGCGGGCAGGTGCCGCCGCGCGGGTCGGGGGCGGCGGCGCAATCGCCGATTGCCCAGACCGAGTCCATCCCCTCCACCCGCAGGTGGCTGTCCACGGGCACCCGGCCGCGCTCGTCGAGCGGCAGGTTCAGGTCCCTGAGGACCGGCGCCGGCGCGACGCCCGCGGTCCAGACGACGGTCGTCGTCGGCACGACCTCGCCGGTCGAGAGCGTCGCCGAGTCGGCCGCCACCTCCTTCAGCGTCGTCTCCAGCTTGATGTCGATGCCGCGGCCCCGCAGCTCGCGCAGCGCGTAATCGGCGAGGTCCTGGTCGATCTCCGGCAGCACCCGCGGCGCCGCCTCGATCAGGATCCAGCGCATCCCGTGCAGGCGGGCGCGCGGGTAGCTGTCCATCGCGTCGGCGGCGAAGTCTTGCAGCTCGGCGAGCGCCTCCAGCCCGGCGTAGCCGCCGCCGACGAAGACGAAGGTGAGGAGTTCCTCGCGCCGCTGGTGCTCCTGCGTCGCGTTGGCCTCCTCGAGGTTCTCGATCACCCGGTTGCGCAGGACGATCGCGTCGGCGAGGCCCTTGAAGCCCATCGCGTGCTCGGTCAGCCCCGGGATCGGCAGCACCCGCGAGACCGACCCGAGCGCCAGCAGCAGCTGGTCGTAGGGGATCGTCTCGGTGCCCTCGCGGTTCTTCGCCGCCAGCTCGACCGTCTTGGCCCGCGGATCGTGGCCGACGATCTCGCCGAGCCGGATGTAGGTGCGCTTGAGCACGTCGCGCAGCGGCGTCACCACGTGGCGCGGCTCGAGCGTCCCCGCCGCCGCCTCCGGCAGGAACGGCGAGTAGGTGGAGAAGTTCGTCTCGTTGACCAGCATCAGCCGCGCCGACTGCTTCGGCATCACGCGCTCGAGCTCGCGCGCGGCTTTGAGCCCTCCGAATCCACCACCGGCGATGACGACGTTCCAGGCCATGCGCCGAAGGTAGCAGCTTGTAACAGCGTGTTACAAAGTGCTGTCCGTCACAGAGGGGGAAGGGAAAACGTGCCCGGCTAGAGGCCGAGCTGCTCGCGGATCAGGCGGTTAACCTCGCCGCCGTCGGCGCGACCCTTCGTCTCCCGCATCACAGCGCCGACTATGGCGCCGATCGCCTTGCCGTTGCCGGAGCGGATCTGCTCGGCAGCGTCGGGATCGGCCTCGATCGCGGCGGCGACGATGCCGGCCAGCTCACCGTCATCTCCCCCCATCTGGGCGAGGCCCTCCCGCTCGATCACCGCGGCGACATCGGCGTCGCCGTCGGCGACGAGGATCGCCAGCACCTGGCGGCCGCCCGCGTGGGAGACCTGCTTGGAGGCGACGGCGCCGATGAGGTCGGCCAGGGTCTTCGCGTCCGGGTGCTCGGCCTCGTCGGACGCGCGCAGCGCCGCGGTCAGGTCACCGGTCACCCAGTTGGCGACGACGCGCGGCTCGGCCGCGTCGCCGACCGCGGCGACGACCGCCTCGAAGTACTCCGCCTGGTCGGGGTCCCCGGCCAGGAGGCGCGCCTGCGCGGGGTCGAGCCGCAGCTCCGATTCGTAGCGCGCGGTGCGCGCCGCGGGCAGCTCGGGCAGCGAGTCGCGCGCCTCGGCCAGCATCGCCTCGGTCGGCACGATCGCGACCAGGTCGGGCTCGGGGAAGTACCGGTAGTCGTGCGCTTCCTCCTTCGAGCGCAGCGAGGTGAGGGCGCCGCTCGCCGGGTCGAAGTGGAGCGTCTCCTGTTCGACCGTCCCCCCCGCGCCGACGATCTCGCGCTGGCGCTCCAGCTCGGCTTCGATCCCGCGCTGCAGGAAGCGGAACGAGTTCATGTTCTTCAGCTCGGTCTTCACCCCGAGCTCGGTCGAGCCCTCCGGGCGCACCGACACGTTGGCGTCGACGCGCAGGCTCCCCTCCTCCATGTTCACGTCGGAGACGCCGAGCTGGCGCACGGTCTCGCGCAGCAGTCGCGCCCACTCCGCCGCCTCGGCGGCGCCGCGGAGGTCGGGCTCGGTGACGATCTCCACCAACGGCGTCCCGCCGCGGTTGAAGTCGACCAGCGAGGCGGCGGAGCCGTGGATCCGGCCCGATTCGCCGACGTGGATCGTCTTCGCCGCGTCCTCCTCGAGGTGGGCGCGGGTGATGCGGACGTCGCCGAGCTTCCCCGGGCCGCAGATCGGGATGTCGTACTGGCTGATCTGGTAGGCCTTCGGGGTGTCGGGATAGAAGTAGTTCTTGCGGTGGAAGATCGAGCGCGGCGCGATCTCGCAGCCCAGCGCCATGCCGATCTTCAGGGCGTAACGGATCGCTTCCTCGTTGGGCACCGGCAGCACGCCCGGGTGCGCGAGGCAGATCGGGCAGGTGTGGACGTTCGGCTCGTCGCCGAAGGACACCGCGCAGCCGCAGAACATCTTCGTGCGGGTCGAGAGCTGCACGTGGATCTCCAGGCCGACCACCGCCTCCAGCTCAGGCACGGGCGCCTCCCTTCCGCCAGGGGAGCGCGTCGCCCGCGGCCGCCGCGAAGCCGAGCGCTCCCTCGAGCGCGTGCGCCGCCTCCAGCAGCTTCTGCTCGGCGAAGGCGGGGGCGGCGATCTGGAAGCCGACCGGCAGCCGGGACCCGCCTTCCTCGACGAAGCCGCAGGGAATCGAGATCGCCGGGATGCCGGCGAGGCTCATCGGCACCGTGAAGAAGTCGTTCAGATACATCTCGAGCGGGTCGTCGGACTTCGCCCCGAGCTCGAACGCCGCCGAAGGCGAGGTGGGCGTGACCACGAAGTCGACCTCCGCGAAGGCCGCGTCGAAGTCCTCGGCGATCCTCGTCCGCACCTTCTGCGCCTGCCCGTAGTAGGCGTCGTAATAACCGGAGGAGAGCGCGTAGGTGCCGAGCATGATGCGCCGCTTCACCTCCGGGCCGAAGCCCTCCGAGCGGGTCCGCTCGTACATCTCGATCAGGTCCTCCTCGCCGGCCTCGCGCAGCCCGTAACGGACGCCGTCGAAGCGGGCGAGGTTCGAGGAGGCCTCGGCGGGCGCGATCACGTAATAGGCGGAGATGCCGTGCTTGGAGCTCGGCAGGTCGACGTCGACGATCGCGCCGCCGAGCTCCTCGACCGTGGCGATCGTGGCCTCGAACCGGGCGCGCACCTCGGCGTCCAAGCCCGACTCGGTCAGCTCCCGCACCACGCCGAAGCGCAGGCCCTTGAGGTCCTCGCGGCTCGGCAGCTCGATCCCGCCCTCGATCCCGACCGAGGTCGAGTCGAGCGGGTCCCTGCCCTGCATGACCGAGAGCAGGAGCGCCGCGTCGGCGACGTCGCGGGTGAAGGGGCCGCACTGGTCGAGCGAGGAGGCGAAGGCGATCATCCCGAAGCGCGAGATAGCGCCGTAGGTGGGCTTCAGGCCGACGATGCCGCAGAGCGCGGCGGGCTGGCGGATCGAGCCGCCGGTGTCGGTGCCGAGCGCCGCCGGGGCGAGGCCGCCCGCGACCGCCGCCGCCGAGCCGCCGGAGGAGCCGCCGGGGACGCGCCCGCGGTCCCAGGGGTTCAGCACCGGGCCGTAGCCGGAGTTCTCGTTCGAGGACCCCATCGCGAACTCGTCCATGTTGGTCTTGCCGAGGACGCGGGCGCCGGCGGCGGTCAGCTTGCGCACGGCGGTGGCCGTGTAGGGAGGGCGGTAGCCCTGGAGGATCCGCGACCCGGCCGTGGTCGGGATGCCCTGGGTCGTGAAGATGTCCTTGATCGCGATCGGGACGCCCGCCAGCGGCCCGGAGTCGGCGGGCGCCGGGGCGTTCGCGCCGTAGGGCGTCGCCTCGCCCTCGCCGGCCGGGGCGCTCTCGCCGTCGCCGTTCCAGTCGGGTTCGAGCGAGTCGTGTTCCTCGGCGGTCCAGAGGTAGGCGTTCAGGTCGTCCGCCGCGGCGGCGGCCCGCCAGGCCTCGCCGTACTCCGCGGCGGAGATCTCGCCCGCGGCGATCCTCGCCGCCGCCTCGGCGACGGTCAGGTCGGTCAACTCGGCCATCAGTCGGCGTCGGCCTGCGGCGAGGGGACGCGGAAGGCGCCGTCGAAGGGCTCCGGCGCGGAGGCGAGCGCCACCGCGGGCGGCAGGCTACGCCACGGCGTGTCGGCGCGCAGCACGTTCTCCAGCCCGACGACGTGCGAGGTCGGCTCGACCCCGTCCAGATCCAGCCCGCGGATCCGGTCGACGTGCTCGAGGATGCCCGAGAGCTCGCCGGCCATCTTCTCGACTTCGGCGTCGTCGAGGCGCAGCCGCGCCAGCCGGGCGACGTGGAGAACCTGCTCGCGATCGATCACGCCGACGATTCTAGGCCCTAGGTGCGCGGGCCCGATCGGCGCGGCGACTCCAGTCGCTTGCCGATCGAGGCGAACGAGACGCCCTCCTCCCCCATCGCCCGCCGGCCGCCGTAGGCGATGCCGAGGGCGGCGGCCAGGGCGAGGAAGACCGGCAGCCTCAGGGTCGTCTCGAAGGAGAGTTCGGAGAGGGCGCCGGACGGGCCGGGCGGGTCGACGATGCGGATCGCGATCAGGAGCGCGGCGAGGAGCCCGAGGACGCAGACCGCCGCCGCGGGCGGGATCGCGGGCTTCCAGTCGGTGCCGGAGAGGCGCAGGATCGCGGTGCCGACGGCGACGACGATCGCCAGCATCAAGAAGAGCGGGATCACTTCGAGCGTGTCCCAGGCGCTGCCGCCGCCGCTGCCGCTGACGACGCCGCCCAGCGTTTCGGCGCTCGTGGTCGCCTTGGCGCCGTACCAGTCGAAGAACATCAGGATGAAGAGGAGGATCGCGGCGAGGAGGGCGATGGCTTCGCCGGCGCGGAGCCGCGGTGGGGTCCGGCGCCGGGCACGGGACCCGGATCGACGCTTCCCGGCCGCGGCGTCGGGGGTCATCGGGTCGCCAGGCGGGTGCGGCCCGCGAGCAGCGTGTTGTGGAGGAGCATCGCGATCGTCATCGGGCCGACGCCGCCGGGGACCGGCGTGATCGCGGCGGCGACCTCGGCGGCGGCGTCGAAGTCGACGTCGCCGACCAGGCCCTCGTCGAGGCGGTTGATGCCGACGTCGATCACCACCGCGCCGGGCTTCACCGCCTCCTTGCCGAGCAGGCGCGGCACGCCGACCGCGGCGACGAGGATGTCGGCCTGCGCGCAGACCGCGTCGAGGTCGCGGGTGCGCGAGTGGCACATCGTCACGGTCGCGTTCGCGAGCAGGAGCAGGCGGGCGACGGGGACGCCGACCAGCTTCGAGCGCCCGACCACGGCCGCGTGGGCGCCCTCGACGTCGACGCCCTCGTGGGCGAGCAGTTCCATCACCCCCATCGGCGTGCAGGGGACGAGGCCCGGCGTGCCGTGGGCGAGCCGCCCGGCGTTGACCGGCGTGAGGCCGTCGACGTCCTTGGCCGGGTCGATCGCCGCCACCACGGCGTCGGGGTCGAGGTGGTCGGGCAGCGGCAGCTGGACGAGGATCCCGTCGACCTCCTCGTCGGCGTTCAGCTCTCCGACGAGCCGCTCCAGGTCCTCCTGGCGCGTCGCGGCGTCCAGCTCGTGGTGGACCGAGCGGATGCCGACCTCGCCCGAGGCTTTGCGCTTGCCGCCGATGTAGACCTGGGAGGCGGGATCGTCGCCGACCAGCACCGTCGCCAGCACCGGCGCGCGGCCGAACTCCTCCGCGAAGGCGGCGGCGTCGACCTTGACCCGCTCTTTGACCGCCGTCGCGACGGCTTTGCCATCGATCACCCGCGCCGCCATCTACCGCTTCCTGATCGGGGCGTAGTCGGCCATCAGCTTGCGCTCCTTCCCGTCGGTGAACCGGACCACGATCACGCCGCCCGGCTCGGTGTCGGTCACGACGCCGTCGCCGAAGGAGGCGTGGACGACGTCGTCGCCGGTCCGCATCTCGAGCGCCGGGCCGGGGTCGATCGGCTGCGCCGGGGCGAACCCCTCACCGCCGCCGTAGGCGGTCGAGCCCCAGGTCATCCCGGTGCTCGCCGCGGTCGAGGTCCGTTCGGTCAGCTCGGCCGGGATCTCGTCGATGAAGCGCGAGGGCAGGTTGCGCTCGGCGCGGCCGAACACCCGCCGTTCGCGCGCCCAGGTCAGGTAGAGGCGGCGTTCGGCGCGGGTGATGCCGACGTAACAGAGGCGCCGCTCCTCCTCTTCGCCGCCTTCCTCCAGCGAGCGCATGTGCGGGAAGGCGCCGTCCTCCATGCCGACCATGAAGACCGTGTCGTACTCGAGCCCCTTGGCGTTGTGGAGGGTCATCAGCGTCACGAGTTCCCGCTCGGAGCCCTCCAGGGCGTCCTGTTCGGTGCGCAGCGCGTTCTGCTGCAGGTACTCCTCCAGCGGCGAGACGTCGGCCTCGCCCTCGATCTCGCGCTCGCGGTCGAACTCGGCAGCGCCCTCGAGCAGCGCCTCGAGGTTTTCCACCCGCCCTTCGGCTTCCACCGTGCGCTCGTTGTTCAGCGCTTCCAGGTATCCGGTCTCGTTCAGCGTCCGCTCCAGGATCGAGTGGACGGAGGAGCCCTCGACGTGATCTTTCAGCGCGTCCATCGTCTCGAAGAACCGACCCACCGACCTGATCGCGGCGCCGCTCAGCCCCGGCACGTCCTCGACCCGTTCCAGCACTTCCCAGATCGTCAGGCCGGCGGTGTTCGCGTAGGCGGCGAGCCGCCCCTGCGTGGTGTCGCCGATCCCCCGCCGCGGCGAGTTCACGATCCGCCCGAACGACACCATGTCCGCCGGGTTGACGAGGAAGGTGAGGTAGGCGATCGCGTCTTTGATCTCGGCCCGCTCGTAGAACTTCGTCCCGCCGATCACCTGGTAGTTCACGTCGTAGCGTTTGAGCGTCTCCTCCACCACGCGGCTCATCGCGTTGGTCCGGTAGAAGATCGCGACGCCGGAGCGCCTCACCCCCTCCTCTTCGGCCAGGCGGTCGATCTCGCCCCCGACCCACCGCGCCTCCTCGTGTTCGTCGCCGAGCTCGCGCAGTTGCACCGGCTCCCCGCCGACCACCTCCGTCCACAGCTCCTTCGGCCTCCGTTCCCGGTTGTGCGACACCACCGCGTTCGCCGCCGAGAGGATCGTCTGGGTCGAGCGATAGTTCTGCTCGAGCTTGATCATCTCCGCGTCGGGAAAGTCCGCCTCGAAGTCGAGGATGTTGCGGATGTCGGCGTGACGGAAGCCGTAGACCGACTGGTCCTCGTCCCCGACCACCATCAGGTTGCCGTGCTCTTTCGCCAGCAGCTGCAGGAGGCGGTACTGGGCGTGGTTGGTGTCCTGGTACTCGTCGACGAGGACGTGGCGGAAGGTGCGGCGCCAGCGTTCGCGGACGTCCTCGAAGAGCTCGAGGGCGTTGACGGTGCGGACCAGGAGGTCGTCGAAGTCCATCGCGTTGGCTTCGAGCATCCGCTTCTCGTAGAGGGGGAAGACTTCGGCGACGACCTCCTCGAAGCCGCCGACCGTCGCTTCGCCGTAGCCGGAGGGGTCGATGAGCTGGTTCTTGGCGCCGGAGATCTTGCTCTGCACGGCGCGCGGCGGGTAGCGCTTGGGGTCGACGCCGAGCTCGGTCAGGCTGCGTTTGATCATCCGCAGCGAGTCGCCCTGGTCGTAGATCGTGAAGCCTTTGGCGTAGCCGAGGCGCTCGGCGTCGACGCGCAGCATCCGGGCGCAGGCGGAGTGGAACGTGGTCACCCACATCGCCCGCACCGAGCGGCCGATCAGGTCGGCGACGCGCTCGCGCATCTCGGCGGCGGCTTTGTTGGTGAAGGTGATCGCGAGGATCTCGCCCGGGCGCGCCCGCCCGGTCGCCAGCAGGTAGGCGATCCGGTGGGTGAGGACGCGCGTCTTGCCCGAGCCCGCGCCGGCGAGGACGAGCAGGGGCCCGTCGCCGTGCTCCACCGCCTCGCGCTGCGGCGGGTTGAGGCCGGCGAGGAGGCGCTCGACCCGGTCGGCCCCGGCCTCGGTCGGGGCGCCCAGGAGCGACCCCTCGCCGCCCAGGAATGACTCGTGGTCGGCCTGAAGGCTCACCCGTCGAGCATAGCCAGGGGGTCGGCGGGGGCCAGTCGACCGATTCGTCGCTGCGTGGATCGCCCGTGCCATAGCCCGGGTAATCCACGCAGCGCCTCCGGGGGCTCAGGCGCAGCCCTGGGCCAGTTCGACGATCGGTTCGGAGGAGCCGCTGAAGAAGAGCTCTTCGGCCTTGGCCTGGCTCGCCGCGGCCACCTTTTCGGCGATGCAGGTGGCTTGTTGCTTGGTCAGGCCTTCGGGGTGTTCTTCGAACTCCTTTTCGAAGGCTTCGCCGAGTGCCTTGCCGTCGTAGTCGGCGAATCCTTCGACGTGGTCGAGCTTCCAGTCGCCTGCTTCCTCGACGAGCGCGACTTCGAGGGCCTGGGCGCCGAGGGAGCCGCCTTCGAATTCGACCTCGGCGGTCGCCTTTTCGTCCTCGACGGAGACGTTCGAGACCTTTGCGCCTTCGGCCTGGTCTTCGCCTGATTCGGCTTCTTCTTCGCAGGCCTTGGTCGCCGCCTTGCCCTTCTGCTGGCTGTTCTGTTCGTTGAAGCGCTGCGTCTGGAGATCCGTGCAGTTGCTCGGATCGCTGGTCGTCGCGGCGGTTTCGATGACTTCGGCGATCTTGTCCTCGTCGCTCTTGCCGCCGCCGCAGGCCGAGAGCGCGAGCGCCGCCGCGGCCAGGAGTGCAAGCGGGACGAGTATGCGCTTGTTCACGGGCGTTCCTTTCGGTCCGGGACTGGGATCTGCCGGCGCGGGCAGCTTAGAGCGGTGGGCGGCGCCCACGGCGGTTCAGCCGCCCGCGGAAGAGCGGCCGGTGCGGGGCTTGATCCCCGGCTGCTCGCGCTTGGCCTGCGCCGCCGTCTCGCCCCCGTCGACCTCGGCGAGCCGGGCTTCCAGCTCCGCGATCCGCTCCGCGAGCGCCTTGATCGCGTCGGCGATCGGGTCGGGCAGGTGGATCCAGTCGGCGTCGGGACCTTCGAGCTTGCGACCTTCGACCCGCACCGGGTGGCCGGGGTTGCCGACCACCGTCGCCCCCGGCGGCACGTCCTCGACCACCACCGTGTTGGCGCCGATCTTCGCCCCGTCGCCGACCGCGATCGGCCCCAGGAGCTTCGCGCCGGAGCCGACCGTGACGTTGTCGCCGAGCGTCGGATGGCGCTTGCCGCGCTGGAAGCCGGTGCCGCCCAGCGTCACCCCCTGGTAGAGCGTCACGCAGTCTCCGATCTTCGTCGTCTCCCCGATCACGACGCCGGAGCCGTGGTCGATGAAGAAGCGCTTGCCGATCTCCGCCGCCGGGTGGATCTCGACCCCGGTGACGGCGCGGGAGAGGTAGGCGATCGCGCGCGGCAGCAACGGCACCCGAGCGGCGCGCAGGGCGTGCGCGAGCCGGTGGGCGAGCAGCGCCTGCACGCCCGCCCAGCTGGTCAGGATCTCGAACGAGGAGACGCCCTGGGCCGCGGGGTCGCGGTCGCGCGCCGCGGTCACGTCGGCGCGGATCTCGGCGAGCAGCCTGCGGATCATCGCCTGCGCCTCATGGGGCAAAGAATGGCAAGGACATATAACGCTCGCCCGAGTCGCAGACGATCGTCACGACCTTCTTGCCGGCCATCTCCGGCCGCGCCGCCACCTGCAGCGCCGCGTGGATGTTCGCCCCGGCCGAGATCCCCGCCAGCACGCCCTCGGCGCTCGCCGCCCGCCGCGCCGCCTCCAGCGCGTCCTCGTCGCCGACCGGGATGATCTCGTCGATCACCGAGCGGTCGAGTACCGCGGGGACGAAGCCGGCGCCGATCCCCTGGATTTTGTGCGGTCCGGGCTGGCCGCCCGAGAGCACCGGCGAGCTCGCCGGCTCGACCGCGACGACGAGCGCGTCGGGCGCCCGTTCCTTCAGCATCCGCCCCACCCCGGTGATCGTGCCGCCGGTGCCGACGCCGGTGACGAAGGCGCCGACCTCGCCGTCGGTGTCGCGCCAGATCTCCTCGGCGGTGGTGCGCCGGTGCACCTCCGGGTTGGCCGGGTTGGAGAACTGCATCGGCATGAAGGCCTTGCGCTGGTCGCGGATCTGCTCGGCGAGCGCGACCGCCTCGTTCATCCCGCCGAGGCTCGGCGTCTCCGAGACTTTGGCGCCGTAGGCGCGCAGCAGCTTGCCGCGCTCGCGGCTCATCCCTTCCGGCAGGGTGAGGATCAGCTCGTAGCCGCGCGCCGCGCACACCATCGCCAGGGCGATCCCGGTGTTGCCGCTGGTCGGCTCGACCACGAGCGTGCGGCCCGGCTTGATCTCCCCCGCCTCTTCGGCGGCGTCGATCATCGCCACGCCGATCCGGTCCTTGACCGAGCCGCCGGGGTTGAAGTACTCGAGCTTCGCGCAGACCTGGCCGAAGAGCCCGTTGCCGAGCCGCTCGAGCAGCACCATCGGCGTGTTGCCGACCACGGCTGACGCCTCCGGTCCGATCCTCATCGGCCCGAGTCTAGGCGGGGCGCGCGGCGGAAGGCGCGGCGCGGAAGAGCAGGTGGTCGAGGCCCGCGTGCTCGACGTTCCCCGCGCGCTCCATGCCGATCTTCTCGGCGACGCGCCGCGAGGCGGCGTTGGTCGGCAGGACGATCGCGAAGACCTCGTCGAGCTCGAGCCCGGCGGCGAGGTCGAGGGCCGCCGCGGCGGCCTCGGCGGCGAACCCCTCTCCGTGGCGGGCGGGGTCGATCGACCACAGGACCTCGATCCCGGCGCGGTCGCCGATCTCGCTCCAGCGCAGCCCGACCCGGCCGAGGTACGCCCCGCCCGCCCGCTCGACCACCGCCCAGGGGCCGAAGCCGAAGCGCTCCCAGTGCCGGGCGTCGGCGTCCAGCCAGGCGTCGCCGTCGGCGGGCACGAAGGGCGCGAGCGGCGGCGGGCGCAGAGACTCGCCGATCGTCGGGTGCATGAGCAGGGCGCGGTAGGCGGGCGCGTCGGCGGGACGGGGAGGTCGCAGCACCAGCCGCTCGGTGGTGCGCGCGCCGTCGCCCATCGCGGCGGACCTTACGGGCCCGACGGCGGCGGCGGGGTGCGCTGGACGCCCGGAGGCGAGGGGAAGCCGAGGATGCCGCAGGTGGCGTGGATGCCCTCCTCCCCGTCGCGGTCGAGGCGGGCTTCCGCGTCGGCGCGGATCTGTTCGACTTCGCCGAAGGCGGCGCCGAGGGCGGTGATCATTTCGCTCCACCCCTGCTCGTCGAGGCGCATCGCGGTCCAGGTGAGATGGCGGTTCACCCGCGCGTCGAACGTCGCCGCCGCCAAGGCACCTTCCACGCGCGCCATCAGGCCCTGGACCGTCGTCTCGCTGAGGCGCCGCCGCTCCTCTTCGTCCAGCTCTTCCCACTGGTGGTCGCTGAAGTAGGCGCGGCCGAGACCGCGGTAGACGTGTTCGATCGGCCCGCGCCGGGGGTCCCGCTCGACCACGGCGAGCGAGCCGTGGTGGGCCAGCTCGCGGAAGTGGTAGGCGACGTCCGCGACCTCCATGTCCGGGGGCGCGAATCCCTCGCGCCAGAACTCGGCCGGGCTCATGTCGCGCTGGTTCAGGACTTCGAGGATCCGTACCCGCAACGGGTTCGCCAGGACGAGCGCCGGGGTCGACCTCGCGCGGTCGCCCCAGGTCGGCCGGCCGTTATCCGTCGGACTTCTTCGATCACTCGATTCCATTTACGGGAACGCCATTGTGGCCGAAAACGCGCCGCCGTGTTACCCGAGCTCGATTCAGGTCCGCCCGCGGCCCACAGACAAAGCGTTGCGCGCCCGGGTCGACCGGCCGAGGGTCAGATGAAGTACATGCCGGAGCCGGCCTCTTCGGCTTCGCGGCGGGCGACTTCGGCGATCGTGGTCTGGCCGAAGACCTTGCGGAGCGCGCCGACCCCCTCCGCCCAGATGCCGCCGGCCTCTTCGGCTTCGGAGCCGATCTTGCCGTCGAGGGTCTGGACGACCTCGAGCACGGTGATCTCTTCCGGCGCCCGCGAGAGCGTGTAGCCGCCGCGCATGCCGCGGTGGCTGGTGAGGAGGCCCGCCCGGCGCAGGGTCGAGAAGAGCTGCTCCAGGAACTGCTCAGGGATGTCGCGGCGCTCGGCGAGCTCTTTGATCGGCACCGGCCGCTCCCCCGATCGGGCGAGCTCGGCGAGCGCAACGACCGCATAGCGCGACTTCGAGGTGATCGAGATCACGGGGACTTTCTACCGCACCGTCGGCCCTTGGCTAGGATCGGCCATAGTCGGGCGGAGCCCTCCACCCGGGTGCCCTCACGCGAAACGAGTGATCGGAAGCAGTCCTGAGCCAACGCCCACAATGCCTTGTCGTGGACGTCCACCCGCTGGTGCGGTTGGGGGTGCGGGAAGTGCTGGCCAAGGATTTCGAGGTGCAGGAGGCCGCCGGTCGCGAGGAAGGCGTCGACCTGGTGCGACACGTCGGTGACTTCGACGTCGCGATCCTCGACATGGCCTGGCGCCCGAACGGCGACGGCCCATCGATCAGCGGCACCGAGGCGATCCGCGAGATGCGCCGCGCCGCCCCGGTCCTCGGCATCGTCGCCCACGGCGAGCGTCCCGAGCGCCACCTGGCGAGCGCCGCGCTCGGCGCCGGCGCCAGCGCCTACGTCGCCCGCACCGCCGGACCCGACCAACTGCGCAAGGCGGCGATCGCCGCCGCCTCCCAAGAGCGCTTCATCGACGACGACGTGCCGCCGAAAGGCTCCCGCGCCCTGATCACCCGCCGCCAACGCGAGATCCTCCAGCTCCTGGCCGACGGCGAGTCGACCACCGTCGCCGCCAAGCGCCTCGGCCTCTCCGAGGAGACGGTGAAGACCCACATGAAGAACACGCTGGCGAGGCTCGGGGCAAAGAACCGGAGCCATGCGGTGGCGATCGGGCTGCGGGAATCGCTGATTGTTTGAGGGGGGCTCGGGCCGTCCACACCACTTCGGAGCCCCGTAGGCCCGTCCTGGGCGCCTCATGGGGGTCCTGGCAGGCTGTGACCCCCATGAGGCGCCCAGGACGTGGGGCTTTCGTGAAGCAGGGGGCGGGGGTTCGTGACGGAGTGCGGGGTCTCGTCACGGTTCCTCATGGCTTCGCCCCTCCCCCAGCGCGGCTGTGGCG
>DASZUW010000012.1:0-1601 GCA_035547475.1 Solirubrobacterales bacterium | reverse complement strand
CACCTGCTCGTTCTCCTCGTCGGTGAGCGGGCGCGCGTAGCCGCCCTCGCCCTCCGCGTCGGGGATGAAGTCCAGTTCCAGCGGGCGCCCGCCGAGCGAGGCGATCTGCTCCCAGGCGGCGCGGCGGATGTCGAAGCCGGGGACGATCGCGCCGAGGCGTTTCGCCGTGGCGACGGCCTGCAGCCCGGCGACGCCGGCGCCGATGACGAGGACTTTGGCCGGCGGCACGGTGCCCGCGGCGGTGGTCATCATGCCGAAGAAGCGGCCCGACTCCCGCGCCGCGATCAGCATCGCCGCGTAGCCCGCGGCGGCGGCCTGCGAGGAGAGCGCGTCCATCGCCTGGGCGCGCGTCGTCCGCGGGATCGCCTCCATCGCGAAGGCGGTGACGCCGGAGGCCGCCAGCGCCTTGTTGGTGTCGGCGGCGACCCACGGGTTCAGATGGGAGATGTAGATCTGGTTCGAGCCCAGGCGGCCGACGTCCGCGGCGCTCGGCACGGCGACCCGCAGGACGACGTCGGCGCTCCAGACCTGGTCGGCCGGGGCGATCTCGGCGCCCGCGTCGGCGTACTGCGCGTCCGGATGCCCGGCGGCCTCGCCGGCGCCCGCCTCGACCAGCACGTCGACGTGCTCGTTCTTCTTCAGCGAGCGGACGACGTCAGGGACGAGCGCGACCCGGCGCTCCCCCTCGGCGGTCTCTTTCGGTACTCCGATCTTCACAGCGGCGGGGAACCTTATGCGATCTGCTGCTTACGTGGTTGGTGGTCTGGGTCAGCCGGTCACGCCGGCGCCGGCCATCGCGGCCAACCGCTCGAGCGTGTGCAGCTGCTGATCGCGCTCTACATGGACCGGTGACACGATCAGGCGATCGACGCCGGCGGCGGCGACGCGCTCCCCCCGCTCGGCGACCTCGGCCTCGGTGCCGACCAGCGAGGTCGCCGCGACGATCTCGTCCGGCATCGCCTCGAAGGCGCCGCCGCGGTCGCCCGCCTGGAATCGACGCTGCACCTCGTCGGCCACCTCGCCGAAGCCGAAGCGGTGCGCCAGGTCGACGTAGAAGTTGGTTTTCCGCGATCCCATGCCGCCGAGGTAGAGGACCAGCCCGGCCTTGACCATGCCCTTGGCCGCCTCGAGATCGCCGTCGATCGCCACCTGCAGGGTCGGCGAGACCTCGAGGTCGGTGCGCGTCCGCCCGCCCGCGGCGAAGCCCGCCTCGAGGTGCTCTCCCCAGGTCTCCTGGAAGCGGTCGACGGAGAAGAAGATCGGGATCCAGCCGTCGGCCACCTCGGCCGCCATCTGCACAGATTTGCGGCCGATCGCGCCGACGAACACCGGGATGCGGTCGCGCAGCGGGTGGAAGTTCAGCTTCAGCGCCTTGCCCTCGCCGCCCGGCAGCGGCAGGTCGTAGTGGGTGCCGTGGTGCTCCAACGGCCCCTGGCGGGCGACGATCTCCCGCACCACTTCGATGTACTCGCGGGTCCGCCCCCACGGCTTCGCGTAGGGCACCCCGTACCAGCCTTCGGAGACCTGCGGGCCGCTCGGGCCGAAGCCGAAGAGGAAGCGCCCGCCGGAGAGTTTGTCGATCGTCGCCCCCGCCATCGCCA
>DASZUW010000011.1:0-4755 GCA_035547475.1 Solirubrobacterales bacterium | reverse complement strand
CGACAACGACTCCGCCGACAAGGCCGCCCGCTTCATCAACCTCTGCGACGCCTTCAACATCCCGCTCGTCTTCCTCCAGGACGTGCCCGGCTTCATGGTCGGCTCGAAGGTCGAGCACGCCGGGATCATCCGCCACGGCGCCAAGATGCTCTACGCGGTCAGCCGGGCGACGGTGCCGAAGGTGACCGTGATCGTCCGCAAGGCCTACGGCGCGGGCTACTACGTGATGTGCGGGAAGGCCTACGAGCCGGACCTGATCGTCGCCTGGCCGGGCGCCGAGATCTCGGTGATGGGGGCCGAGGGCGCCGTCAACATCATCGGCCGCTCGGCGATCGAGGCGTCCGACGATCCCGAGGCGACCCGCGAGGCGATGCTGAACGCGGTGCGCCAGAACATCGACCCCTACATCGCGGCGGGCAACGCGATGATCGATGACGTGATCGATCCGCGCGAGACCCGTCCCACGATCGTCAAAGCCCTGCGCATGGCCCGCAACAAACACGTGACGAAGCCGCCGAAACGACATGGGGTGATGCCCGTATGAGCCGCTACGACGACCCGGTGATCATCAGCTGCTCGATCAGCGGCGTGATCGCCAATCGCGACCAGTGCCCGGCGATCCCCTACACGCCGGAGGAGTACGCGGCGGAGGCGCGGCGGGCGGTCGAGGAGGGCGCGTCCCAGATCCACATCCACGCGCGTAAGCCGGACGGCACGCCGTCGTATGAGGTCGAGGACTTCCGGGCGATCACCGAGGCGATCCGGGGCGCCGTCGACGACGTGATCATCAACTACTCCACCGGGGCGATCGGCATCCCGATCTCCAAGCGACTCCAGTACCTACGCGAGTGCCGGCCCGAAGTGGCGGCGCTGAACATGAGCTCGATGAACTACGCGAAGTACTCACCGAGGCGTAAGGACTTCGTCTTCAAGGCGGTCTTCGAGAACAGCTTCGACACGATCACCGAGTTCCTCACCGCGATGCGGGAGCTCGGCATCAAGCCCGAGCACGAGTGCTTCGACGCCGGCCACGTCGCCAACCTCGACCCGCTCCTCGACATGGGTCTGCTCGAGCCGCCGCTGCAGATCTCGCTGGTGATGGGGGTGACCGGAGGCATCCGACCGACGCCGCGCAACGTCACCGCGATGGCGGACCAGATCCCCGGCGGCCCGGAAGGCCCGAACCAGTGGCAGGTCATCGGCATCTCCCGCGACCAGTGGAAGCTGCTCGCCGCCGCGTTGGTCCTCGGCGGGAACGTCCGCGCCGGGGTCGAGGACAACCTCTACCTGCCCGACGGCACGATGGCGCGCTCGAACGGCGACCTGATCGGCAAGGCCCGCCAGATGGCCGAAGACGTCGGCCGCCGCCCGGCCACCGTCGCGGAGGCGCGCGAGCTGCTCGGCATCACCGCCCGCGACGCCGCGACCGCCTAGTCCGCCGCGATGGCGACCGACGCGACCGAGACCGCCGAGCTCCTGCGGATGGGCGAGCTGGCCGAGGCCAGCGGCGTCCCCGCGCCGACGATCAAGCACTACCTGCGCGAGGGCCTCCTCCCGGAAGGCGTGAAGACGAGCCGCAACATGGCCTACTACCCGCCCGAGTTCGTCGACCGCATCCGGCTCATCAAGCGCCTGCAGGAGGAGCGCTTCATGCCGCTGAAGGCGATCAAGGGCGTGCTCGACGAGGGCACCGACCGGGCCGAGGCGCTGCTCGCCCTCGAGGACCAGATCCTCGACCGCGCCCTCGCGGGCGAGCGCACCCGCACCAGCGCCGCCGAGGTGCGCAAGCGTTACGGCGTCCCCAGGGAGGTCCTCGACCGCCTCGCCGAGATCGGCGTCCTCACGCCGACGAAGCGCGGCTACTCGCCCTCCGACGTGACGATCATCGAGGCGATCAGCCGCTTCCGCGCGGGCGGTTACGACGAGCAGATCGGCTTCACCGTCTACGACACCATCCGCTACAAGACCGCGCTCGAAGAGCTGGTCCGCGAGGAGGTCGACATGGTGATGAACCGGCTCGCGGGCGAGGTCCCGCCGGAGCGCGTGGTCGAGATGCTCGAATCCGGCGCCCAGCCGCTGAAGGACCTGATCGCCTCGCTCCACACGAAGCTCCTCGTCGCCGAGCTGGAACGCCGCCGCGGATAGGGCTTCGTCGATCGGACTCGCGCCGGCACCTATACTGGCCCCTGATTGACCCGTCAATCGGTTCAGCCGCGCCTCACGCGGGGTGCCGAGAAAGCGCCGTAAATCGCACCAATGCGTGTCGCCGCCGTACAGCTCAACTCTACCGCCGACAAGGCCCGGAACCTCGACCGGGCCGAGGCCCTGGTCCGCGCCGCCGCGGCCGACGGTGCCGAGCTCGTCGCCCTGCCGGAGAAGTGGAACCTGCTGGCGCCCGGCGAGGAGCTCGCGGCGGGCGCCGAGCCGCTCGACGGTCCCAGCCTCACCGCCGCCCGCGGCTGGGCGCGCGAGCTCGGCGTCCACGTATTGGCGGGCTCGATCTCCGAGCGCGCCGCGGCGGGGGAGAAGCCGTTCAACGCCTCGGTGCTGATCGGTCCCGACGGCGAGGACGTCGCCGTCTACCGCAAGATCCACATGTTCGACGTCGACGCCGGCGGGGTCGCCTACCGCGAGTCGGCCCACGAGCAGCCGGGCTCCGACATCGTCACCGCGCCGATCGGCGACCTCACGGTCGGCCTCACCGTCTGTTACGACCTGCGCTTCCCCGAGCTGCACCGCGTCCTCGCCGTCCGCGGCGCCCGCCTCCTCACCGTCCCCGCCGCCTTCACCAGCTTCACCGGCCGCGACCACTGGGAGGTCCTGCTGCGCGCCCGCGCGATCGAGAACGCGGTCTTCGTCCTCGCCCCCGGCCAGGTCGGCAAGGCGCCGCCGCACTACGACAGCTACGGCCGGTCGATGATCGTCGACCCTTGGGGCGTGGTGCTGGCCACCGCCCCCGACGAGGAGTGCTTCGTCGCCGCCGACCTCGACCTTGCCGCCCAGGAGCGCGTGCGGTCCTCGCTGCCGGCGCTCGCCAACCGCCGCCCGGAGGTCTACTCCTGATGGAGCAGCGCTCCGCCCAGCGCCCCGGATCAGTCGACAAACGCCGGCAGATCCTCGACGCCGCCGTCACGGTCTTCGCACGCCAGGGCTTCCACGCGACGCGCGTCTCCGACATCGCCGACGAGGCGGGGGTCGCCTACGGCCTCGTCTACCACTACTTCAACTCCAAGGACCAGGTGCTGAACGAACTGTTCCTCGAGCGCTGGTCGCTGCTCCTCGCCGCGATCGAGGAGGCGGAACGCACCGACGCCTCGCACCGCGACAAGCTCGCCGCCGTCGCCGGCTTCATCTTCGAGTCCTACCGCCACGACCCGCAGCTGATGAAGGTGATCATCGTCGAGGTGACGCGGGCGGCGAACTCGTTCGGCCGCACCCACCTGGAGGAGATCCGCCGTGCCTACGAAGGGATCGCGAAGATCGTCGCCGACGGCCAGGCGGCGGGCGAGTTCCGCTCCGACGTCGACCCGCGCTTCGTCTCGCAGGCCTTCTACGGTGCCGTCGAGCAGCTCCTCACCGAGTGGATCTTCGACGATGTCCGGGTGGCCGAGGACCGCTTCGAGGAGGCAAGGAACCTTTTGGTGACGACGATTTGCGACGGGCTCGAGCCGCGCTGATTAGGGTTTGACCCTCACCGCTAGGGGAAAGGTCGTACGAGTGGACAACGAGTTGGTAAAGAGGCTGGTCTGGAGCGGACTGCTGGCGGCCACCGGTGCCCTGGCCAGCATCGCCGCGGCGCGCGTCGCCGCGGTCATCTTCCGCCGCATCTACGGTGAGGACCCGCCGGAGTAACCCGCCGGACCGAGAGGGAGACACATGCCCGACAGCCAGACGCCACCCACCCAGTCGCAGACGCCGCCGCCGGTGCCGCCGCCTGGCGAGCCGAAAGACGAGCGCAAGCTCGGCGAGCTCGTCTTCGACGTCACCGAAGGGATCTCCGGTCTCGTCCGCGAGGAGGTCCAGCTCGCCAAGGCCGAGGTCGCCGAGAAGGCGGGGAAGATCGCGCGCGGGGCGATCGTCGGCATCTCCGCCGGGGTCTTCGCCTTCCTGGCGCTGATCTTGGTGATGGAGGGGATCGCCTGGCTCCTCAACGAAGAGGTCTTCGACGGCAAGACCTGGCCCGGCTTCTTCATCGAGGCCGCCGCCTTCCTGCTGATCGCCGCGCTCGCCG
The DNA here is from genome assembly GCA_035547475.1 of Solirubrobacterales bacterium. Lineage (GTDB taxonomy): Bacteria > Actinomycetota > Thermoleophilia > Solirubrobacterales > 70-9 > VAYN01. Next base: position 524 of record DASZUW010000011.1, on the reverse strand, counting down.
CCCTGATCGCCTTCAAAGCGGTGAAAGCCGGCTCGCCGCCGGTCCCCGAGCAGGCGATCGAGGAGGCCAAGCTCACCAAAGAGATGCTCACCAAGGAGGACAAATGAGCGTCGATCCGAAACCGGCGCGGCCCTCCACGGCCGGCAAACCGGGCCGCTCGGCCGCGGAGATCCGCCGCGACATCGACATCCAGCGACAGCAGCTGGGGACGAACGTCGAAGCCCTGCGCGGCAAGGTCACCGAAGTGACCGACTGGCGCCGCCAGGCCGAGGAGCACAAACAGCAGCTGATCATCGCCGCCGCCGCCGTGGGGTTCCTCCTCGGCATCAAACTGATGCGGGGGCGGCGGCGGAGGCGGCGCGGGTATTGAGGGCCGGCGGTGCGCGGGCCGTCGACACTGCTTCGGTGCGCGGCAGGGCGTCCTGGGCGCCTCATGGGGGTCCTGGCAGGCTGGGACCCCCATGAGGCGCCCAGGACGTGGGCCCGGCGTGGGGGGGCAAGGATTCGGACGGTCAGGAAACTGC
>DASZUW010000010.1:0-4046 GCA_035547475.1 Solirubrobacterales bacterium | reverse complement strand
TGATCGGCGGGATCGCCTACGGCGTCCACTTCCCCTGGGGCCGGATCCCGGCGATCCTCCTGATCCTCGCGATCGGCGCCGCCGCCTTCTCCTGCCTCGGCATCGCCCTCACCGCCGCGATCCCGACCCAGGACGCCGCCGCCCCGATCGTCAACTTCCTGCTCCTGCCGCTCTACTTCCTCTCCGGCGTCTTCATCCCCGACGACCAGCTCCCGAGCGGCATCATCCACTTCGCCGACGTCTTCCCGATCCGCCATTTCTTCCTCGCCTTCTTCGACGCCTACGTGCCCGGCGGCGCCCACGCGGTCGACTGGGGGCACCTCCTGGTGGTGGTGATCTGGGGTCTCGGCGGCCTCCTTTTGGCGATCCGCTTCTTCCGCTGGACCCCCCGCTCGGGGTGAGGCGCGCCGCCTGCCGCCCCCCGCGCCAGATAACTTCCCGTCAGCAACATGCTGCACCACGTCCTCCTTGAGGTCTCCGACCTCCAACGAAGTGCCTCGTTCTACGACACGATGCTCGCCCCACTCGGTTGGCGGCGACACTTCGACGAGGACGAAACGATCGGCTACGGCATCGCCAAACCGGTCTTCTTCATTTCCGCCCACCACGACCCGCACCCCGGCTACGGCCTGCTCAGCGTCTCCGGGCTCGGCATCGTCGCGGTGAAGGCGGCCTACGAAAACGGGATGAAAGCCGGCGGCACGAGCGTCGCGGAGCCCGGCGAACGCCGCTCCTACGGCTCGGGCTCCTACTCGGCTTTCCTCAAGGACCCCGACGGCTACGAGATCGAGATCACGGTCGGGTCCGACTAGGAGTTTCCAGCAGTTCCAGGCCAACGCCGAATCCATAGGATCGGCTCGACAACACGCGAAACAGGAGGCGGTGCTTTCAATGGCAGTGAAGGTCGGGATCAACGGTTTCGGGCGGATCGGGCGCAACGTCTTCCGCGCGGCCCACGCGGCGGGTGCGGACATCGACTTCGTCGCCGTCAACGACCTGGTCGACACCGCGACGATGGGCAACCTGCTCAAGTACGACTCGATCCTGGGACGCTTCCCGGAGACGGTCGAGGTCGGCGAGAACGCGCTGACGGTCGGCGGCAAGGAGCTGAAGGTCCTCTCCGAGCGCGATCCGGGCGCCCTGCCCTGGGGTGACCTCGGCGTCGACGTCGTGATCGAGTCGACCGGCTTCTTCACCAAGCGCGAGGACGCCGCCAAGCACCTCGACGCGGGCGCGAAGAAGGTCATCATCTCCGCCCCGGCGACCGAACCCGACGTCACCGTCGCCCTCGGCGTCAACTTCGACGAGGCCTACGACCGGGCCGCCCACCACGTCATCTCCAACGCCTCCTGCACGACCAACTGCCTGGCGCCGCTGGCGAAGGTGCTGCACGAGGCGTTCGGGATCGAGCAAGGGCTGATGACGACGATCCACGCCTACACCGCCGACCAGCGCCTGCAGGACATGCCGCACAAGGACCCGCGCCGCTCGCGCGCCGCGGCGCTGAACCTGATCCCGACCACGACCGGCGCCGCCAAGGCCGTCGGCCTCGTGCTGCCGGAGCTGAACGGGAAGCTGAACGGCTTCTCGATGCGCGCCCCGGTGCCGACCGGCTCCGCCGTCGACCTCGTCTTCACCACCGGCGACCCGCTGACCCCGGACCAGATCAACGCGGCGCTGAAGGCCGCCGCCGAGGGCCCGCTCAAGGGCATCCTCGCCTACACCGAGGACCCGATCGTCTCCACCGACATCGTCGGCGACCCGCACTCCTCGATCGTCGACGCGCAGTCGACGATGGTGATCGGCGACGGCCGCATGGCCAAGGTGATCGCCTGGTACGACAACGAGTGGGGCTACTCGAACCGGTGCGTCGAGCTCGCCGGCAAGGTCCTCTAGAGCGGGCCGCCGGTAGGGCTAGGCACTGGGAGGCTGGATGGCGTTCTCGAAGGCAAGCGTGCGCGACGCGACCGTCAAGGGGCGTCGCGTCCTCGTCCGGGTCGACTTCAACGTCCCGCTGAAGGACGGCGAGGTCGTCGACGACACGCGGATCCGGGCGGCGCTGCCGACCCTCGAGCTGCTGCGCGAGCGGGGGGCGGCGCTGGTGCTCTGCTCGCACCTCGGGCGCCCGGGCGGCGAAGTGGTCCCGGAGCTGTCGCTGGCGCCGGTGAGCCGGCGGCTCGGCGAGCTGCTCGGCGTGCCGGTGACGCAGGCGCCGAAGGTGACCGGGGCGGAGGTCGACCTCGCCGCGGGCTGCCTCGGGCCGGGCGAAGTGCTGCTGCTGGAGAACACGCGCTTCGAGCCGGGGGAGACGAAGAACGACCCGATGCTGGCGGGGTCGCTCGCCTCGCTGGCGCAGGTCTACGTGAACGACGCCTTCGGGGCGGCGCACCGCGCGCACGCCTCGACCGAGGGGGTCGCGCGCCACCTGCCGGGGTACGCCGGGCTCCTGTTGGAGCGCGAGGTCACCGAACTGAGCAAGGTCGTCGAGGATCCGGCCCGCCCGTTGGTCGTCGTGCTCGGCGGGGCGAAGGTCTCCGACAAGGTCGGCGTCATCGACCGCTTCCTCGAGGTCGCCGACCAGATCCTGATCGGCGGCGCGATGTGCTTCAGCTTCGCCGTGGCGCAGGGGAAGGAGGTCGGGGACTCGCTCTTCGACGACGAGAGCGTCGCGGCGGCGCGCGAGGCGCTCGCCAAAGCCGCGGCCGCCGATTGCGAGCTGACGCTGCCGGTGGACCTGGTGCTGGGGCGCGAGTTCAGCGCCGACACCGAGCGCCGGGAGCTCGACGGGATGGAGGTGCCGGAGGGCTGGATGGGGCTCGACGTCGGCCCGAAGACCGGCGCGCTCTACGCGGAGGCGGTCGCCGGCGCCGGGACGGTGCTCTGGAACGGGCCGATGGGCGCCTTCGAGATGGAGCCGTTCGCGGCTGGCACCCGCGCCGTGGCAGAGGCGGTCGCCGCGGCGCCGGGCAAGACCGTGGTCGGCGGTGGCGACTCCGTCGCCGCGATGGTCCAGTTCGGCCTCCAGGACGAGGTCGACTGGCTCTCGACCGGCGGCGGCGCCTCGCTGGAGCTGCTCGAGGGCAAGAAGCTGCCCGGCGTCGAGGCCCTGATCGACGCCAAGCCCAAGGACGACTCCGCAGACGGAGAGGAGAGCTGATGCCCCGCACCCCCTACATCGCCGCCAACTGGAAGATGAACAAGACGGTCGCCGAGGCGGCCGAGTTCGTCGACGCGCTGCTGCCGCGGATCGCCGCGACCCAGCACGACGTGGTCGTCTGCCCGCCGTTCACGGCGCTGCAGGAGGTGGTGGAGCGCCGGCGCGGGACCGCCGTCCGGGTCGCTGCCCAGACGATGCACCAGGACGAGTGGGGGGCCTTCACCGGCGAGATCTCGGCGCCGATGCTGGTCGAGCTCGACGTCGAGGCGGTGGTCCTCGGCCACTCCGAGCGGCGCGAGTTCTGCGGCGAGACCGACGCGGCGCTGGCGAAGAAGGTCGCGGCGGCGCTCGCGCACGACCTCGAACCGATCCTCTGCGTCGGCGAGTCGGAGGCGGCGCGCGAGGCGGGTCAGACCGAGGAAGTGGTGGGGCGCCAGCTGGAGGCGGACCTCGCGGAGGTCGCCGACGTGGACCTGGCCAAGGTCGTGATCGCCTACGAGCCGATCTGGGCGATCGGCACCGGCAAGGTCGCCACGCCCGACCAGGCCCAGGAGGCGTGCGGATTCATCCGCGACGTGCTGCGGGCGCGCGGGGCGGCTGCCGACGACGTGCGGGTCCTCTACGGCGGCTCGGTCAAGCCCGGCAACGCCGCCGAGCTCCTGGCGCTGCCCGACGTCGACGGCGCCCTCGTCGGCGGCGCGTCGCTCGACGCCGAGGAATTCGCCGCCATCGTCGAGGCGGCCGGGTAGGGACGGTCGGCGCCATGGATTCGGCTCCCGCGGTCGCCCTCGTCATCCTCGACGGCTGGGGGCTCGCGCCGCCCGGCCCGGGCAACGCGGTCTCGCTCGCCGAGACCCCTGTCTTCGACGACCTGTGGGCGCGCTACCCC
>DASZUW010000009.1:0-25510 GCA_035547475.1 Solirubrobacterales bacterium | reverse complement strand
GCCGCCAGCTCCATCACTTCGTGGTCGGTCAGCGGGCGTTCGTCGGCCAGCACCGAGGCGGCGCTCGGCAGCGGGCTCGCGGAGGACGACCTGAGGCGCCTGGGGGCCGCCGGCGCGGCGATCGCGCTGCCCACCGGACCCAGCGCGCCGGCGGCGCCGGCGACGGCCGCGGCGGCGCCGGCGCGGACCATGAAGGAGCGCCGGTTCATGTCCCCGGGCAAGAAGCCCGGCTCGGTCGCGGGGGGTGAGGAGAGCTCGGTGAGGGTTTCCGGAGCGGCTTCGGTCACGGCCTCCGAAGATGCGGCGGCACCATCTTTCTTCATCGACGAGTCCTTCTGGGGTTCGGGTGGCAGGGAGCGCCCGAAGGTAGTGAGACGCCGCCGGCGCGCCGCTGTCCCGACGTACAAAACGAAACGGCTTCAGATGGCCCCGAAGGCGAATCCGGCGGGTTCGCCTCGACCGCCGGTCCAACCCCGCGCGGCGATGCCTGTACCGGTGGTCGAGAGCCTCGAGGCGGCACGGACGCCGTGACGGCCCGTCTCGCAAACCGGCGTCGCGCCTCGGGCATCCCAGGAAGAAGGCGGCAGCAGGCGAAGCCGGCGGTGTCTACCCGCGCCGTCGACCCCAAGCTCGCCGACCTCGACCTGCTGCTCACGGCGGTCTCCTGCACCGCCGACGATCTCGTGCCCGAGAGGGAGAAGAACGCCCGCCGAAGCCTGACCACGCGGAGGCCTTCTGCCAGACCAGATGCAGGCCGGAGATGTTTTCGGTGTCGATCTTGCCGAGCGTCGAGAACCTTGGTGTTGACCAGGCCGCCCCCGATTACCGGCCAGTTTTCACCGGCGTTTTCCTCGCGCTCGGACCCGCTCGGCGAGGCAGCGCTCGTCAGCTGCCACGGGGACGAGGAGCCCTAGAGGTGCTCTGCGAGCAACTGCGTCGTCCGCCGGGCGAGTCGGACACCTGCCGCCTGGCCGGGCGGTTCGAGGCCCTCGCCCTGGCGATCCGGATGTGCGAGCAGTCGCGCGAGCCCACCGACGCCGCGGGCTGACGACGCCCCGGACCACGAGTCGGCTCTCGCCCGACACCCCGAAGAAGGGGGCGATTCGAAAGAGGCCTCGCGCCCGCCACGACGCGGCACGTCGCAGAGCTTTACCGGCAGATGGAGCGAGGTTCGAAGCCGGCTTTCTGCGGTGGACGAGGGTCGCCCGATTCATCCCCAACGGATCGGTTGCGGAGCCGAGAGCACCCTCCCCGTCCGCGTGTCGATCAGCCCGTCGGCGTTGAAGCGAGCCCCCGGGATGCTGTCGGAGCCGAGATAGAGCATGGTCGAGATCGGATCCGAGAGAATCTCCTCCTGCGTGGCGAAGTGGCTGCCTATATCGCGCCAGTAGGCCTCGATCTCGTCGAAAGATGCCGTGGTGAGGACACCACCCACCGGGAGAGAGAGTCGTCGCAACTCATTCCCCTGGGCATAGGCGATCCCGCCGCCCATCGCGAAGACCACGTCGACGCAGTCTTTGATCCTCTGCGGGTCACTGCCGAAGGCGATCAGAAGCCGTCGCGGCGTCAAGGTCGAGGCGACGCCCGCGATCGACGCCGTCGGGCCGTGGAGGCGGGCCCGCGAGATCCTCTCGAGGTCTGGATCGATCGCGACGCAGACGATGCCCGGCGACTCCGGGCGTGCTGTCGGCATTCGAACGACCGAGGGCGCCTCGAGGACGATCGACGGATCATCGTCGAGGAGGCGATAAGAGTCGAGGTGCGGGCCGCGCCGACGCTCGCTCCATCGTGGCGCGCCGATCTCCTCCCAGGGCACCTCCGGCACCCTCACCAAGAGCTCGCCGTCGCGGGCGACCTCGCGGCCCTGGGAGAAGACCCTTCGCGGACTCGGCGCCTCGATGTCGTCGAGGACGTTGAGGGCCGCGAGACGGCCCGGGGCCACGACGCCGACGTGCGCGTCCAAGCCGTAGTAGGCGGCGGGGCGGCGCGACGCGCAGGCGTGCGCCTCGGCCGCCGGCAGCCCTGCATCGATGACGGCGGCGACCGCGGCGTCGATCAGCCCTTCTTTGGCGATCCAAGGCGGCAACGTCCAGTCGGTGGCAAACGAGGCGCGCTCGAGCGAGATGCCGTCGGCCAGTGCCGCGGTGACGATCTCCGGCGCGTCGGGAAGCATCCCCGTATGGCGGATCGGCGTCCAGAGGCCGAGGCGAAGCCGCTCGCGCACCTCCTCCGCCCGCCGCGACTCGTGCTCGGCGCCGACCCCCGCCGCGGCCGCGGCCGCGAGCGTCCGCGGTGAGGCTCCGGGAGCGTGGCCCTCGACCCGCAGTCCTCGGGAGCGCGCGGCGGCGAGGGTCGCCGCGACCTCCTCAGGAACCTGCTCGAGGACCGGCCGCGCCATCAGCTCTCCGACCTGGACCACATCCTCGCGGCGCAGCAGCTCGCGGACGGTGGACAACGGCACCGTCCGGGGTCCCTCCAGCCGCAGGGACCAGCGCAGCAGGAGCGGCAGTCGGGCTGCTGCGTCCAGCATCGGCGGATACTGCTCCGGTCCGAGAAAGCCGTAGACGAAGGAGTCGTCGGAGATCACCGTGGCCACGCCGTGGACCAGCGCTTGGCCGCAGTAGCTGCCCAGTGAGAGCGGGCCCAGCGCGTGGGTGTGAGGCTCAAAATAGGCAGGAACGATCGTCTTGCCATCGAGGCGCACCACCCGCTCGCCGCCGCTCAGGTCCTCGGCGACGGCAGCGATCCGGCTCCCCACCACGGCGACGTCGCGCCGCAGCAGCTCCCCGGTCGGCAGCAGCACATGGGCGCCCTTCAACAGAAGGTCCGGCTCGCGGTGCCCCCAGGCGGCCGCCGTCCTTGCCGCCACGGCGTCGGGTGTGTCGACCAAAGGATCCGCGCCGGTCGCCACGGGCATCGGCATCATCCCAGTGTCATCGTCGCCAGGGACATGCCGTAGGGATGGCCGCGCAAGGCCGCCAGCTCCTCCTCGCTTGGTGGCTCGGTGACGACTGCCCGGCTCGGGTCCAGCGCGAAGCCGGTCCGAGCCTGGACCTGCTCGAAGTCGAAGCCGGCGTGGATGCTGACCAGGTCGATCCGGCTACCGTCCTCCACCGGGCCGAGAACCGCCATCGGCGTCACGATCACCTCGAGCCCCCGACCCCCCGGCCGCAGTCCCTGGGCGCCGACGAAGTCGACCCGTTCGACGAAGGTGCGGGGATCGTGCTCGGTGAAGTAGAGGAAGGTGCGCTCGAGCCGGGCGATGAGCGAGACCCCGATCGTGCCTGGCCCGCGCAGATCAGGGCGCGAGTAGTCCCCCACCACGGCGAGATTGACGCGGCCGTCGCGATCGACCTGCAGGCCGCCGAGGCAGATCACGTCGGCCAGGCCGCGCACCTGGTCGCCGAGCGTCGAGATCAGGTCGGTGACGACCCGTCCGGGAAGGAAGCTCTGGTCGGCGCCGGAGGCGGGGACGAGCTCGACGGTCGGGTCGACGGTGCCGAAGGCGCCGATGATCGTCCGCACGCGCGGCCGGCCGCAGGCGCGGGCCACGAGCGCTGCCGAGCAGGTGATCCCGGCGTTGGTGCCGGTGACCATCACATCCCCTTCGCGCAGTCGGCGGGAAAGGACGACCGCCATCAGCTCGGCGACGCTGTAGTTCATCCGACCGGCCCCGCCTCGAGCGCCTCGATACGGTCGTCGAGCCGCGACGCCGCAGCGTACTCCGCCTCGGAGACGCCGATCATCTCGCCGCGGTACCGCTCGAATCCGTGGTCGCTGCGGGCGAGCTGCGCGTAGCGACGCAGGTGGACGTCGTCGTGGCGGTAGACCCCGTGCGAGGAGCCCGGATGGGCGCCGCCTTCGACCACGCAGTAGGCGTCGACGGCGTAGCCAGGCAGGCGCCGCCGGCAGGCCGACGGCAACTCCTCGTACTCACGCTCGACTTGCACGATGCAGATGCGGGCCGACTTCGCCAGCTCGACGTCGAGAAAGGAGCCGCCGAAGAAACCGCAGTTTCCGTGCGCGTCGATCGCCTGGCAGTGGATCAGGGCGACATCGGGATTGATCGCCTGGATCAGCATGTGGCGCTCGCCGGTGAACGGATTCTCGATCTCACGGTAATCGTCGCGATTGACCGCCGGCACGCTCGGCAATCCTTCGTCGGCTGGCATGAACCCGGCGGGTAGGGCGGCGAAGGGCAGTCCCGCGGCGCCCGCCGCCAGGGCCAGGCCAAAGCCCGCCTCCTCACAATCGCGCACCCGCACCGTCCCCGCCTCCGCCGCCGCCCGGAAGCGCGGCGCCAGGCCGTATGTCTCGAGACCGAGGTAGGCGACCTGGACTTCCCGGACCAGTCCCGCGCCGATCAGCAGGTCGGCATCGATCGATCCATCGATCGAGGGGACCAGCCGGCCGACCGGCACCTCCTGCCGAATCAGCTCGCGGACCAACGCCATCGGCATGTTGTGAAAATGGAGGCCGCCGAGGCCCACCACCGAGTCCGGCTCGACGAGCTCGGCGACGCACGCCTCGAGCTCCATCCGCCGCGCGATCTTCCCCATCGCTGTTCAGGCGATCTCGATGTCGTGCAATGGCGGATCGTCCTGGCGTGCCACTTCCGTGTCGAGAAGCGTGCCGCACCCGGGACAGTAGAAGCGCCGCAAGACCATGCGCTCGTCGACGTAACGCCCCGGGTCGCCGATGTAGCGGTTGCCCTCGGACAGCTCGACCTGCTCGATCGCCGCCGACAGCTTGTAGTTCTCCGTTGCCGCCCCGAGTGATTGCTCGCAGCGCAGGCAGCGGTACCCGCGGTCGACTCCCTCGCCGGTCAGCTCAAGCGCATCACTTACCTGCATCGTCGCCTCCTTCGATCTCTTGCCAGCTGCGCGATCGCTCCAGCCGGCCCCTCCGCTCCGCGTCCCTTCGCGCCGCCGTTCCGGGCGCGTCCAGCCGCGGCTCCTCGTCGCCGTCGACGATCACGACGCCGTAGACGGAAAGAGCGGTCTCGGTCGAGACGGCGCCTCGGATCACGTCGGCGAGGACCGCCTCCGGCTCGCGCTCGAGCGGGTCGCCGTAACCACCGCCTGCGCACCAGCTCACCTCCCAGACGTCGTCAGGGCCCTGGGTCATGCCTCGCTCCTTCGGCTCCACCAAACCCTCCTCGCCGTCGATCGAGTCGATCGCCTGGGGGATCTGCCGCGCGGCGAAGCGATGGCGGACGTCGCTCCCACGCAACATCCGGAAGCGGTTGGTGCAGGCCGGCGCACCGCCGGAGAGCCCGAGACTGGTCGGCACCGCACAGCCCGCCGCCGAAGGCGCGTGGAAGATTGTCTCGATCCGGTGCGGGACGACGGCGAAGGCGCCCCCGTTGCCGCCGCGGAACTTCCCCGACCCGCCCGAGTCCGGTTGCTCACGCCGGTAGAGGTAGAGGACCGGGAACATTTGCTCGATCTGCTCGACGTTCCCCATCAGCGATTTCGGCTCGTAGAAGGTCCCCCCAGTGTCGACACCGTCCCGATTCGGGAAGGCGCCGATCGCGCCGCCCAGCGGGTCAAGGAAGCCGGTGCCGAACTCGTTGCCGTTCTCGTCGACGCCGCCGATCGCGCTCATGGGGAAGACGCTGCCTCCGCCGGCGGCGAACGCCTCGTCGCGCAGCTCCGGCGCCGACAGCATCATCTTGCCGAGGGCGACGTTGGCGAGCGCGCCGCCGAAGACGTTGCCGATTTGGGAGTTGGTGACCGAGGCCGGGAAGCTCGGGCAGTTGATCGTCCCCACCTCGGGCTCGAAGCGGACGTGACGCAGCATGCCCCCGGTCGAGTAGAGCTGGTCATAGCAGAGGTAGGGGTTGAGGATGCAGAGGATCCCGGCGCGCCAACCGGAGAAGGTCGAGTTGACGGCGCCCACCGACGGGTGGGAGCCGCGGTTGTCGAAGGTCAGCATCTCCCCCTCTTTGCGCACGTTCATCGTCACCGGGTAGACCCCCCGGTCCCCCGGCAGGGCCGCCTCCAGGTAGCCCACCGCGCGCCAGGTGCCGTCCGGGATCGCACGCAGTCGGCGGACGAAAGACTCCTCCCCGTCGCTGATGATCTTCCGCATCACCGCCTTCACGGCCTCCGGTCCGTAGCGTTCGATGAAACCGTGGATTCGGTTGCGGGCGACGATGTTCCCCGCCATCTGGGCACGTAGGTCGAGCGCCACCAACTCCGGCTGGCGCGAGTGGCGAAGGTACATGCGTTCGAGGTCCGGACGGATCCGGTCTGCCTCGACCATCTTCAGCGGCGGGATCGGGACCGGCTCGTCGAAGACGGTTTCGGCGTCGGCGCAGAAGCTGCCCGGCGTGTTACCGCCGATGTCGTACTGGTGCAGGGCGTTGGCGACCCAGCAGAAGATCTTCCCTTCCCAGAAGACCGGGCAGGTCAGCTGCACGTCCGACTGGTGGCTGGCCCCCACCCAGGGATCGTTGGAGAGGAACATGTCGCCCTCGCCGATCCCGGGCGCACCGCCGAGGTTTTCCAGCGTCCATTTGATCGGCATGTCCATCGCGCCGGAGAAGTACTGGATGTGCGGGCCGAAGAAGACGTACTCGCCGTCCTCGGTGAGGATCACCGTGTTGAAGTCGTGCGCGTTGCTGGCGAAGGGCGAGCCGGAGACCTTCTCGATCGTCACCCCGTGCTCGTCGTTGACGTTCCAGAGCGCGTGCCGGAGGACCTCGTAGTCAACCCCGTCGACCTCCTCGGCCGCCGCCGTGTGCAGCCGCACCGCCGGGTCCAGCCGCAGCGGCTCGGGTGGGATATAGGACTGCCGCACACCGTCCCAGACGGTCTCCGTCGCCGTTGCCGGGCTCATCGGTCTCCTCTCTTTACGTCGCCGAGGCTGACGACGATGTTTCCCAGTTCGTCCACGCGCGCCGTCTGGCCAGGGCGCACCACGATCGTGGTGACGGTCGGCTCGATCACCGCCGGGCCTTCGACCACGTCGCCCGGGACGAGATGTTCGGCCCTGAAGATCGGCGTTTCGAGCTCCTTGCCGAGCTCCGGCCAGTAGATCGTCCGCGGCGCCACCCGCGCCCGCTCGGAGGGCTCGCCGCCGCTTTCGGCGGCGCGGCTCAGGGTCGGCTTGCGGACCGTCGCCGACCCCGTGCAGCGCAAAGTGACGAGCTCCACGCCGGCGGCGGTGAAGGCCGTGCCCTTGCCGTACAGGTCCTCATAGCGACGGGTGAACTCGGGGACCAGCGCCTCGACATCGACCTCGGTGAACTCGCCTTCCGGGAACGGCACCTCGACAACGTGCACCTGGAGTCGGTGGCGAATGTCGGCGGTCCAGCGCAGATGGACGTGCTCGCGGGCGAAGCCCTCGGTTTCGAATTCGGCGAGCGTCTGCTCGGCGAGCGCGTCTCGGGAGGCGCGCAGCCGTTCGCGGTCGAACGGCGCCGGGAGGATGTCGTCGCGCTGGTGGATGTGGATCACGTCGGAGGAGGCGACCCCTAGCGCCGACCAGACCGAGGCAGTGTCGGCGAGCGGCACGACCACGGTCGAGACGCCGAGCTCCGCCGCGTAGACCCCGGAGTGTCCTGCCCCGGCTCCGCCGTAGGTGAAGACGACGAAGTCGCGCGGATCGAGGCCCTTCTCGATCGTTTCGCGGCGGATCAGGTCGGCCATGTTGTGGTCGACGATGCGGTTGATCCCGGCCGCGGTCTCCAGCGGGTCGAGACCAAGCCGCTTACCGAGGCCCTCGACTGCCCGCCAGGCAGCATCGCGGTCGAGCGTCGCCCGGCCGCCGAGGAAGTAGTCGGGGTCGACATAGCCGAGGACGACGTCGGCGTCGGTCACGGTCGGCTCGGTTCCGCCACGCCCGTAACAGACCGGCCCTGGCTGGGCGCCGGCGCTGCGCGGTCCTACCCGTAGCCCTTCCCGCACCTCGTCATACCAGGCGATGCTGCCGCCGCCGGCGCCGATCGACTTGACGTCGATCGTCGGCACGAAAAACTCGTACTGGTCGACGATCGTGGTCGAGGTGCGCGCCGGGAGGCCGTCGTGGACGAGGCCGACGTCGAAGGTCGTGCCACCCATGTCGGTGGCGATGATGTTGTCGTACCCCATCAGTCCGCCGAGGAACTGAGAACCGACGATGCCTCCCGAGGGTCCGGACTGTAGCAGGAGCAGGGCGGAGCGGCGAGCGGTCTCCGCGGCGGCCAGCCCACCGTTGCACTGCATCAGGAGGAACGGCCCGGCGAGGGACCCCTCCGCCGCCCGGCGCTCGATGTCGTCGATGTAGGAGCTGGTGATCGGGCCGACGTAGTTGTTCAGCACCGTCGCCACGGTCCGCTCGTACTCGCCGAGCAGCGGCACCAGCTCGTTGGAGCAGGTGATGAAGAGGCCGGGGGCATGCTCTTCGATCAGCTCCCGCAAGCGCTGCTCGTGGACCGGATTCCTGAACGACCAGAGCAAGGAGACCGCGATCCCGTCGACGCCTGCGTCGCGCAGCTCGCCGATCGCCCGCACCGCCTCCTCCTCGTTCAGCTCGACCACGACCTCGCCGACCGAGTCGATCCGCTCGGGGACCTCGCGGATCAGCGAACGCGGCACGATCGGCTCCGGCTTGTCGGCGGCCGAGAAGCGCAACAGTTCGGCCGGAGTGAGGCCGGCCACGCGACCGAAGGCGCGCATGATCAGGATCGCGTCGCCGTGACCGGCGGTGGTCAGCAGCCCGACTTTCGAGCCACGGTGCTCGACCACGGCGTTGGTGGCGACGGTGGTGCCATGCGAGAGGGTCACCGTGTCCTGCATCAGCTCGCCCAGCGAGAGGCCCCTACTCTTCGCCGCCTGCGTCAGCGACTCGAAGAAGCCGTCGGAGAAGTCGGAGGGGGTCGAGGGGGTCTTCGCGATGGTGACGCCGCCCTGCTGATCGATCAGGACGCAGTCGGTGAAGGTCCCGCCGATGTCTACTCCACAGATGTAAGGCATTTCAGCTCCTCGCCTGCTCGGCGGCGCCGTGTGCCCGGCGATCCCAGCAGTCGGTCAGGCCGGGGCGCCGCGCCAGCTCCGGACGGTTGACTTTCATCGGGCCGGTGCGCGGCAGTTCCTCGATGAACTCGATGTAGCGCGGAACCTTGAAATCGGCAAGGCGCTCCTCGCACCAGGCGATCAGCTCCTCGGGCTCGACCTCGGCGCCCTTCGCGGTGACGATGTAGGCCTTGACCTCCTCGCCGCGGATGTCGTCGGGCACGGCGATCACGGCGACGGTGTCGACGGCCGGATGCTGCTGCAGCGTCTCCTCAACCTCCTCGCCCGAGACGTTCTCGCCGGAACGACGGATCACGTGCTTCTCGCGACCGACGAAGTAGAAGGCGCCCTCCTCGTCGCGGTAGCCGAGGTCGCCGCTGTGCACCCACCCGTTGCGCAGGACCCGGGCCGTCTCCTCCTCGTTCTTGAAGTAGCCGGGCATCATCGCCTTGTTGCGCTGGACCAGCTCGCCGGTCACGCCCGGCCCCACCTCGTTGTCGTCGGGGTCGAAGACCCTGATCTCGTTGTCGTGGCCGAGCGGCCAACCGATCTCGCCGGGCCGGTAGGGGTGGCCAGGCGCGGTCATCGTCCCCAACGGACCCTCGGCCAGCGCCCAGGTGGAGACGATGTCGACGCCGAACCGCTCGGTGAAGGCGTCGTAGACGGTTTTCGTCACGTTGGCGACGCTGGTGCGCACCGGGTGGTCTCGGTCGTCGGGCCGTGGCGGCTGAGCCAGGATCATGTTGATCGCGCCGACCAGGAGGTTGACCTCGGTGGCGCCGTGCGCGCGGGCCTGGTCCCAGAAGCGACTGGCGCTGAAGCGCTCGGTGATGATCACCCGCGCCCCTGCCCAGACCGCAGTGAGCGCCGACCAGACGAGGGCATTGCCGTGGAAGAGCGGAAAGATCGTCATCAGGCGGTCATCTGCGGTGTAGCCCATGCGTTCGGCCACCGCCTCGGCCTGGGCGACCGCCGTGTAGTGGGGATGGATGACCGCCTTCGGCCGTCCGGTCGAGCCGGAGGTGTACATGAGCGCCACCCACTCCTCCTCGGTCGGGACGTAGTCGACGCGTTCGGCCCCACAACCGAGCATGAGCGTCTCGTAGGACTCGGCGCCGGGGGCCGCGTCGCCGAGCTTGATCACGTGCTTGATCGAGGCCAGCTCGGGGTCACCGAGGTGGTCTCGCACGACCTCCCACCGCTCCTCGTCGACGACCAGCACCGTCGCTTCGGAGTGCTCGACGAAGTAGCCGATCTCCGGCGGCTTCGACTGGGTGACGATCGGGACCAGGCAGGCGCCGTAGCGACCGATGCCGTGGTAGAGGACGAGGTACTCGGGCCGATTGGCCATCAGCACGGCAACCCGCTCGCCGCGCCCGACCCGCAGCTCGGCGAGCATCTGGCCGACCCGGTTGGCGCCCGCATCCAGCTCGCCGTAGGTGAGGGAGGCCCCATCGGAGACGATCGCGACGCGCTCAGGGCCCTCGGCCACCGCCCGCGCAAGGATCGCGTCCGTGGTCCATTGGACGGCTTCTCGTTCAGACATCCTCTAGCCCCTTTCCCTTCGTTCCGTCGCGATCATCCGGCCGGCGCCTTGTCGGACAGCTCCAGCGAGGTCAACTCGGTCGCCAGCGCCTCGACGTCTTGGTGGACGACGTCGATCGGTGCGAGGAGGCGGCCGCGCGAGACCACGTGGACGCGGGCCGCGGCGTCGAAGACCTCGGTCGTCTCGGTGCAGAAGATGAGCACCGCGCAGCCACTCTCCGCCAGGCCCCAGAGCAGCCCATAGATTTCGTTACGGCTGCCGAGGTCGACCCCGCGGGTCGGCTCCTCGAGCAGCAGCAGCCGGGGCCGAGCGGCGATGGCCGCCGCAATCGCGACCTTCTGCTGGTTACCGCCGCTGAGGGCGCGTATACCCTCCCCGGCACCTGCGGTCTTCACGCCGTAGCGCCGCACCTCTTCGCCTGCCAGCCGGCGCATGTGGCGCTTGCGGATGACGCCGCGGGCCGTGATCTCCTCAGCTCGCCGCACGACGAGGTTCTGGCCGACGTCGAAGTTGTCGAAGAGGCTGTCGCGACGGGACGCGGGGACGAAGGCCGAGCCGCGGCCGGGAGCCTCCTCGGCGCCATCGATCCGATAGGTCCCGCGCGCCGGCTCGAGCCCACCGAGCGAGCGCAGAAGCTCGCGGGCGCCGGAACCCTCGACCCCGGTCAGGGCGGTGACCGTCCCTGCGGTCAGGCTCAGGTCGATGTCGGTGAAGTCGCCGGCCGGCGAGCTCCAGGATTCGACCTCGAGGACAGTCGTGGCAGCGGCGCTCGCCGGCGCCCGTTCCGCTCTGGCGGGCACGGCGGCGTCGTGGACCAAGGCCCGCGCGATCGCATCCTCGGTCAGGCTCTCGCCGGCGAACGTCTCCCGCACCTTGCCCCCGCGGACCATGACCACCCGGTCGCAGTGCTCGACCAGATCGTGGAGGCGGTGGGAGACGAGGATCACCACGGCGCCGCCTGCGGCCAGCCGGCGCATCTCGTGGAAGAGCTCGGCCGACTCGCGTTCGGTCAGGGCCGAGTTGGGCTCGTCGAAGAGGAAGATGCCGACCTCGCCGGACAGGGCGCGTGCGATCTCGACCCGTTGCTGGATCGCCAGCGGGCATTGCTCGACCGGCGTCGTTGCGTAGCGGTCGAGGTCCAGGTGCTGGAGCAGCTCCTTGCCCCGCGATTCGACACGCGGCCAGCGCGCCTTGCGGCCCTCCCGTCCCACCAACAGGTTCTGGGCGACACTCAGATTGGGGAAGAGCTGCGGGTCCTGGTGGACGATCGCCACCGATTCGACCGGATCCAGCGGCCGGTCGCCGTAGGTGCTCCGGCCCTCGTCGGCGACGGCCTCGCCGGAGATGATCCGCGCCAGGGTGCTCTTGCCTGCCCCGTTCGGCCCGGCGATCCCGAGCAATTCGCCCGCCGCGACGTCGAGGTCGACGCCGTCGAGAGCCACGGTCGGGCCGAAGCGCTTGCGCACCCCGCGCAGCCTCAGCGCCGCCCCACTCATGCGCGGCCTGCCCGCGCGGCGACGGCTTTTCGCGACCAGATGTCGAGCAGCACGGCCCCGATCGTCACCCCGCCGAGGAACATCTGCTGCGCGAACGGTCCGCTGGCTACGAGCGCCAGACCGGTCGAGAGTGCGGCGAGAAGGAGCGCTCCCCCCATCGTCCCGATCACCGTGCCGCGGCCGCCGCTGAGGCTGGCGCCGCCGATGATCACCGCGGCGAAGACGGGGAAGGTGTTTTCGAGGCCGGCGTTGGGGGCGACCGAGCCGCTGAACGAGAAGTCGAGGATCCCGGCGATCCCGGCGAGGACGGCGGCGAGGACGAAGGCGAGAACTTTGTACTTGCGCACCGGCAGCCGCGCCAGGCGCGCCGCCTCGGGGTTTCCACCGATCGCCATCAGACGGAAGCCGAAGATCGTGCGGTGGAGGAGGAAGCCGACGACGAGAGCGATCGCAACCATCCAGAGGATCTCGATCGAGAACCCGGAGGAGCCGATTTTCTTCGTGAGGTCGGTGAAGAAGCTCAGTTCGCCGCTACCGACGTGGTGCCCGTTGGGCGGGTATGCCGGGCTCATCGTCTGGCTCTTGCCGAAGTAGAGCGACAGACCGTAGATCAGGTTGTAGCTGCCGAGGGTGACGATGAACGAGGGCACTTTGACGAAGGCGACGAGAAGCCCGTTGATGGCGCCGACGACGACGCAGGCCAGCAGCGCCACGAGCAGCGCCGGAAACAGGGCCCAATCGTGCAGGATCCACATCGCGGCCAGCAGGTTGGCCGCGAGCCCGAAGGTCGCGGCGAAGGAGAGGTCGATCTCCCCGACGATGATCACCAGGGTCAGCCCCAGCGCCATGATCGCCAAAGAGCTCATCGACCGCAGGGTCGAGAGGACGACTTCGGTGCTCAGATAGGAGGGCTCGAGCAGCCGGAAGACGACCGCGACGACGATGATCGCGATGGTCAGGCCGCCGAGCCGCAGTACGAGGTCGAAGGCCCGCCCGGCGAGTGCGGCGCTGAGGTTGCGGCGGCCGCCGGCGTCGGTGTCGGCCGGCCCGGCGATGGTCTGTTCAGGTTGCGACATGGTCTTCATTCGGTGGGGGCCGACGACGGCGTGCAGGTTGAGCGCGCCGCCGTCGACCCGGCCGAAGGGGTGGGATCAGCCTTCGGCGTTTTCGATCTTTTCGAGGGACTGCCGCTCTTCCGCGACCTTGGCTTTGGTGATCGGAGCGGGCTTCTGCGTGTTGGGCAGGATCTTTCCCGTCTTCAGGAAGGTGGCACACGCTTCGCCTCCATAGGCGGCCTGGTCGAACCAACGCTGGTCGACGGTGGCGATCTGGAGGCCTTTTTCGATCCCTTCGAGCTGGCCCATCGTCGGGTTCCAGGCGATCGAGAAGATCTTCCCGGTCTTGCCGCTGTCGCTGATGGCCTTGTTGATGGGTTCCCCGGAGATGTCAGTGTTCATGAACACTTCGACTTCGGGGTGGGCAGCGATGAACGATTTCGCCGCGTCATAGCCAGGACCGGGTTCGAGCGGGATTTCGTAGGGATTTGCCTTGTCGGTGATGAACTTGGCGCCGGGGATGTCTTCCTTGATCTTCTTTTCGAATCCGGCCATCCGGCCCTGGGCCCAGCCGAGCGTGGGCAGGCCGCTGGTCAGTGCGAAGTTCTTGAATTCCTTACCTTCTTCTTCCATGAATTCGATCACCGTTTCCGCGGCGACTTCACCCTCGGTTTCGTGATGCTGGGTGAAGTTCATCAGCGCGTTGGCGTGGTTTTCCTCACCCACCGCGAACACCGGGATGCCCTTCGCGCTCACTTCGTTGATCAACGCGTTGACCGCGGTTTCGGTGGGCGGCTGGATCGAGAGGCAGTCGACCTGGTTGGCGGCCACCTTCGCCTGGACCTGCGAGATCTGTTCGTTGATGTTCGTCTGTACGGGCGCCACCACTTCACAGTGCAGGGGGTAGATCTTCTCCCCCTGTTCGCACCCGTATTCGAAGCCTGCGGTGAACTGTTCGCCGAAGCCCGGCGTACCTGAAGCTTCGAACGAGAACAGGTAGTTGATCGGTTCGCCGTTTTGCACCTTTTCGGCGATTTTCGGGCTCAGTTCAAACGTACCCCAAGAGGTGCTGACGGTATGGGAGACGCTGCCGTCTTCCTTGCCGCCGCCTGCGGTCGGTTCCTTCGCCTCGCTTTCCGTGGCGGCGCCGGACGAACTCGAGCCGCTGGAACCACCGCACGCGGCGACACCGACGGCGACTGCCAGCAAGGCGGCCGCGAACAGCAGGCCGCGAAATCCATTGAGCTGATCGAAATGACGCATTCCCTCTCCTCTTTTGGCTGCAACCCCCGTCGGTCCGTTTCCCGGTGGACCGACCAGCATCGTCTAAACAACCAACCGATCGTTTGCCGATCGATCGATCGATCGGGACCCTAACACTCTCCGGACGCGGCTGTCAAGGCCGCTGTCAACCGCGGTTTGCGAACGGGTGCGGGAGCGCCCCGGAGGGTGTCGGGGCGCTCAGCGAGTGCGAGCGCCGACCAGGTTCAGCGCCATCTCGACGTGCCGCTCGGCGACGTCGGGGATGCTCACGGCCTGGTCGGCCTCGTACCAGAAGGCGACGGCGGAGCTGAGCAAGACCAGCGAGCGCGCGAGGTCGGTCGGATGCGACGCGGCAAACTCGCCGGCGGCGATCCCGGCCTCGACCGTGTCGAAGAAGAGGGTCTGGATTCGTCGACGCTTTTCCCGGTTCAGCCTGAATGCCTCGGGACTGAGGCTACGAAACTCACTTTGCGCCACGAAGCTCTCGCGCTGGCGGATGCACGATGCGATGACCATCGTCCGCACCGCGAGGACGAGCCGTTCGGTCGGATCGTCGACGTCCGCGACGGCGCGATCGAGGTCGGCCTGCATGGCGTCGGCGGCGCCGTTGACTATCTGCTCGAGGATCGCCGCCTTCGTCGGGTAGTAATGGAACAGCGTCGCGACACCCACACCCGCACCTTTGGCGATCGCACGGATCGAAGCGCCGTGGTAACCCATCTCGTAGAACGTCTGGAGCGCCGCCTCCTCGATCGCACCTTGAGTGGTGGTCCGATCCACCAGTGAGGGCGAGATCTTCGACATGGCCCAGACGATACCTGGGAGACGAGCGCTCCTCCCCGTGCCCGGTGGCGATGTTTGCCACCGTCACCGCCGCGCTCTGGTGGGCCGCGACCGTCGGCTAGGACGGGACCCTTGCTCTTTCTTGACGACCCGTAACCGGGTCGAGGGATCCCCCATCGGCGCCTCGTCCTCGTGGTCGATCAGCGCGTCCATCGGCATCCGCGTCGTCCCGCCATCGGCGTTCAAATCTCCCCTACCAACCGTCTGGCAGGTAGAATGGACGACGTGAGTGGAGAGGAGTGGATCGGCGACTTCGCCGTGGCCGTGGACGCGGATGGCGTCGCGACCGTGCGGTTCGACCGCCCGCCCGTCAACTCGGTCTCGATGGCCGTCTACGAGGCGTTGCCCGCGCTGCGTGAGCGGATCGAGGGTGACCCGGCCATCAGGGTCGTCGTGCTGGCCGCCCCCGACGATGCCCGCGCCTGGTGCGGCGGCGCCGACCTGAACGACTTCGTCGGCATGGACCCGCGGCGGCGCAAGGAGCGGTACGCGCGGATCAACGAGCTGCTCCCCCACCTGAACGAGCTCGAACGACCGACGATCGCCGCGATCAACGCCCATACCGTCGGCATCGGCGTCGTCTTCGCCGCGCTCTGCGACCTGCGGGTGGCCGCCGACTCGGCGACCTTCTCCTGCAAGGAGATCGATTACGGCCTCGTCCCCGGCGAGGGCGGCCTGCTCGCGTCGCTGCGGATGCCACAGGGGATCGTGCGCGAGATGCTGTTCACCGCGCGCCGCTTCACGGCCGAGGAGATGCGCGCGGCGGGGTTCCTGAACGCGGTCGTCCCCCGCGCCGCGGTGAGCGCCAAGGCGGGAGAGCTGGCGGGATTGATGGCGGCGAAGAGCCTGCCCTCGCTGAAGGCGACGAAGCGGGTCCAGGTCGCGATCGAGGGGATGGACTGGCCCGACGCCTACCTGCTCGCCCAGCAGGCCTCGGCCGAGCTGACCGCCGGCCCCGACGCCGCCGAGGGGGTCGCCGCCTTCCTCGAGGGCCGCGCCCCGCGGTTGGTCGACCAGTGAGCGCCGCGCCCCACCACGAGCGCATCCGGGCGCTCACCTACGAGTACACCTTCCGCCTCGACCGCGGGGACTTCTCCGGCGTCGCCGAACTGCTCGCCTCGGGCCAGCTGCGGATGGCGGCGAAGGGGATGGACGACGCGCCGATCCGCGGCGCGGCGGCGATCGAGGCGTTCTACGCCGGCCAGGTCGTCACCTACGACGGCGACCCCCGCACCCGTCACCTGATCACCAACCACGTGGTCGAGGTCGACGCGGAGGCCGGGTCGGCCGGCGGCGAGTGCTACTTCACCGTCCTCCAAGCCGTCCCGCGGCAACCGATCGGAACCGTCGTCTGCGGCCGCTACCACGATCGCTTCGAGCTGGCCGACGAAGAGTGGCGCTTCGTCGAGAAAGTGATCCAGGTCGACTACCTCGGTGCGATCGGCGAGCACTTCGCGATCGACGCCGACCACGCCGCGCGCTGAGGCGACCGCGGCTCAGGCGGTGAGCAGGCCGCCGTTCGGGCTGAGCGTCGCGCCGACGTAGAAGCTCGCGTCGGCGCCGGCGAGGAAGGCGACGGTGGCGGCGACCTCGGCCGCCGTGCCGAGCCGCCGGGCAGGCGTCGCCGCCGCGATCGAGCGGGTGATCGAAGCCGCCGTGGTCGCCGTCATCGGCGTCTCGATGAAGCCCGGGGCGACCGCGTTGACCCGCACCCCCTGCTCGATCAGCTCCTTGGCCACGGCCCGGGTGAAGGCGAGGATGCCGCCCTTGGCGGCCGAGTAGTGAGGGTGGCCGACACAACCCTCGATGCCGCAGATCGAGGCGACGTTGACGATCGCTCCCGAACCCCGCCGGACCATCGAGCGGGCGGCGGCGCGGGTGCCGTGGAAGGTCCCGTCGAGGTGCACGGCGAGCATCCGGCGCCACTCCTCGTCGGTGAGGCGTGCCAGGGCGTCCAGAGGCGGCGGCGGGTCCTCGGTCAACCGGCGCTCGGCCCGCTCACCCACCCGCTCCTTATGAGGCCCCCCGGAGATCCCGGCGTTGTTGACCCAGATCGCCACCGGGCCGAGCTCGCGCTCGACCTCCGCCAAGGCGCCGTCCACCGCGGCGGCATCGGAGACGTCGGCGGCAAGGCCGAGGCCGTCGACCAGGCCCGCGGTCAACCGGGCCGCGCCGGCGTCGATGTCGAGGACGGCGACCCGGGCACCGTCGGCGGCGAACCGCAGGGCGATCGCCTCACCGATTCCCGAGCCACCGCCGGTGACGACGGCGACCTGGCCCCGGTGACTCAGGACCGGGCCCCGCTTTTGGCCTTCGCTTTCGCTTTCGCTTTGCGTTTCGCCGCGGCCTTGGCCGGCCGTGCGGGGGCGGCGGGCTTCCCCTCGTCATGGCCCTGGCAGACCAGGCCGACGATCAGCTCGGCGTAGGCGTCGGCGATGTAGTCCGGCGGGTCCGGGCCGCCGCGCCGGTACCAGGTAGGCAGGCCGTTGATCGCGCTGAGGACGAAGAAGCAGGCGTATCGAACGTCGAGACCGGGCGCTGCCTGGCCGTCCTTGCGGACGTCATCGATGATCTCGGTGACCCGCTTCTCGTACTCGTGCCGCATCTGCACGACCTTCTTCAGCCGCGGCCCGGTGAGGTGTTTCCACTCGTTGACGTAGATCGCCGTCCGCTCGATGTTCTCGAGGTACCAGAGCGACCAATTGCGGGCGAACTGACGAAGTCGCTCGACCGCCGGCGCCTGCAGGTTGCGGCTCTCCTCCATCAACGCGAACGACATCTCGTCCGACTCCTCGAAGATGCTGGCCAGCAGGTCTTCCTTCGAGTCGATGTAGTGGTACAGGCTGCCCTTCAGCACGCCGACCCGGTCGGCCACGTCCTGGATCGCCGCCCCCGTGTAGCCCTTTTCGTTGAACACCGCGACCGCGGCATCGACGACCTCGCTGCCACGATTCCGCCGTTCCGCGCCGTTTCTTTTGCGCGCTTTACCCCGCGCCGCCATTCATGCCTTCCCGTTCGTCTCCATCGTTTCTGCCACTCTGGCCGACTTTACTTGACAATCGATTGGTAGGTTGACCACAGCGGTGGTCCTTCCATGGTACGAAGGAGGCCGGGCTGATCGTGCGGCCCGCCCGCGTGTCGATCAGACCCTCCTGCGCGAAGCGCGCGCCCGGCAGGCCGCTCGACCCGATGTAGAGCATGGTCGAGATCGGATCCCGCAGATCGCTTCCCAGGTCCGCGAAGACGGCCCTCACCGAGCGCCAGAACTCCTCGACCCGCGCCAACGGGGCCGGGGTGATCGCGCCGCCGTAGGGGAGCGGCAGGCGCAGCAATTCCCCGCCGTGCCTGATCGCGATGCCACCGCCATCGCCGACGACCGCGTCCACACAGCAGGCGACGGCGGCCGGGTCGCCACCGAGCGCGACGAGCAGTCGGCGCGGGGTCAAGGTCGACGCGAAGCCTTCCAGCGCGGACGGAAAGCCGAAGGCGCGGGCCCGGGTCATCGTCATCGTCGCCTCGTGGATCGCGACCGCCGCGATCGGCTCGCCGCCGGGACCCTCGCCAGGGCGGATCATCGAGGCCGCCTCGAGGAAGATCGCCGGATCCTCGGGGCGCAGGCCATATGCCTCGGCCGGGGGGCCGGCGGTGCGTTCGGTCCAGGGCGGAGCCTCGAGCCGCGACCATTCGATGTCCGGCACCTCGACCAGGAGCTCGCCGTCGCGGGCGACCTCGCGGCCGAGGCTGAAGACGCGCTCGGGCGTCGGCAGCTCGGGGTCGGCGAGGACGTTCAGCGATGCGACCCGTCCGGGTGCGACCGCGCCGAGCTGGTGGTCGAGGCCCTCGTAGAGGGCGGCGCGCAGCGTGGCGCAGGCATACGCCTCCGCCGCGGGCAGCCCGGCCGCGAGCGCCTCCGCGATCACGGCGTCGATCGTGCCTTCGGTGGCGATCCACGGCGGCAGGCTCCAGTCCGAGGTGAAGGCGATGCGCTCGAAGGAGATGCCCGCCTCGAGCATCTCGCCGACGATCGCGCGGGCGTCGCGGAGAAGGTCGGTCTGGCGGACGAACGCCCAGAGGCCTGCCCGCAGGCGGCGCAGGATCTCCTCACCGCGGCGCGCCTCGTGGTCGGCGCTCAGCCCCGCCGCGGCACCCGCCTGCAGCGTCGCCTCCGAGGCGCCGGGGCTGTGGCCCTCGGCACGCAGCCCGCGCGACCGGACCGCGGCCAGGAGCGTGCAGAGGTCGGCCGTCGGCTCGACCAGCGCCTGCCGCGTCATCACCTCGCCGATCTGGACGACGTCGTCGCGCTCGAGCAGCGCTTCGACCAGGCGGTACGGGATCGTGCGCGGGGTTTCCAGCCGCAGCGACCAGCGCAGGACGAAGGGCATCCGGCGGGAGACGTTCAGAAGGCGCGAGTAGGAGCTCGGGGCGACGAAGGTGTAGGCGAACGAGTCGTCGGAGACGACGCAGCTGACCCCGCGGGCGAGCACCGCGCCGCAGTACGCGGACACCGACAGTGGCCCCAGGGTGTGCGCGTGGGGCTCGACGTAGCCGGGGACCACCGTCTTCCCGCGCAGGTCGACGACCCGCTCCCCGGGCGCGCAGAGGTCCTCCGCCACCAGGGCGATGCGATCGCCGACCACGGCGATGTCGCGGCGGGCCCACTCGCCGCTGGGCACCAGGACGGTCGCCCCGCGGAGCAAGGTGTCGGGAGGACGGTGGCCCCAGGCGGCCCTGGTGCGGGCGGCGACGTCCGCACCGGTCTCGGCGAGGACGCCTCCCCGGGGGACGGGTCGCCAGGCGCTGTCGTACGTCAACAGATCATCTCTCTCACGCCCTTGACCCACAAGGGCACGTTCTACTAGTTTACCTACCGAACGTTTGGCTGATCGGCCGGACGGTGAAGAGAGGAGCGTGAAAGCCGATGAAGGTCCGTTTCATCGACCAGACCCTGCGTGACGGACAGCAGAGCCTCTGGGGGCTCCGCATGCGTCCTTTCCAGGCGGCTCCCGCGCTTCCCTACCTGGATGCCACCGGCTTCCACACGATCGACCTCACCGGACCGGGCATGTTCACCATCCTGCTGCGGACCTACCGCGAAGATCCCTGGGCGGCGATGGACTTCCTCGCCGCGGGCCTGCCGAACAACAAGCTGAGGACCGCGACGCGGACCAACTCGGTGGGCGTGATGGGCTTTTCCCCCGACTCCGTCGTCGATCTCTGGATCACCACCGCCGCCCGCCACGGGATCGGCAGCTTCTGGATCTTCGACTGCCTCTACGACATGCCGCGCTTCAAGCGCGTCGTCGACGTGGTCCGCGAAGCCGGTGCCGAGCCGACCCCCTGCGTGATGTACGGGTTGACCGACGTCCACACCGACGAGTACTTCGCCGACCGGGCACGCGAAATGGCGAGCTGGGAGGGCGTCCCCTCGATCGAGCTCGAGGACGCGCCCGGGGTCCTGAAAGTGGACCGCGCCCGCACGCTGCTGCCGGCGGTGAAGGAGGCCTGCGGCGACATCCCGCTGGAGATCCACTCGCACAACACCACCGGCGAGGCGACCCGCGTCTACATCGAGGCGCTGGCGGCGGGGATCGACATCATCCACACCTGCTCGCTGCCGATGGCCAACGGTCCCTCGAACCCCTCGACCGAGGCGATGGTCGCCAACATCGAGGTGCTGGGGCTCGAACACGATCTCGACGTCAGCCAGTTGGGCCCGGTCGCCGACCACTTCCGCCACGTCGCCGAAACGGCCGGACCGGGCTTCGAGCTCGGGGTGCCCAACGAGTACACGCTTGCCCCCTACGAGCACCAGCTGCCCGGTGGGATGACCGGCAGCCTGAAGAAGCAGCTCGCCGACCACGGCATGGAGGACCGGCTGCAGGAGGTGCTGGAGGAGATCCCGCGCGTCCGCCGCGAGCTCGGCCAGCCGATCATGGCGACCCCGTTCTCCCAGTTCGTCGGCATCCAGGCGCTGCTCAACGTGATGGCGCCGGAGCGCTACCAGCTCGTCCCCGACGAGGTGATCCAGTACGCGCTCGGCCAGTACGGGCCGTTGATGCGCCCGGTCGACCCGGACGTGATGGACAAGATCATGGCCGCCGAGCGGGCGCCGCACTTCGAAAAGTGGGAGGCGCCGCAACCCACCCTGGACGAGCTGCGCGCCCGCTTCGGTCGGCGGATCTCCGACGAGGAGCTCCTCCTCCGCGTCCTCTGGTCGACCGAGGAGGTCGACGCGATGCTGGCCAACGGCCCGATCCGCACCGACCCGCGCACCTCGGCGTCGGAGATCGTCGAGAACATCCGCGACCTGATCGCCGAGGCGGGCGAGGTCAGCTCGATCTCGGTCTCCCAGCCGGGGATGTCGATCAAGCTCAGCCGCAACAGCGTCTGAGCGCGCCGCTCGGCGGCACCGTCCGGCGCCGGCGAAATCGTCCCGCGGCCCTCGGGGCCTGACCTTTCGGCTCGACGGGGGCAGCCCGGCCGGCGTCCCTATTCCGCCGACGCGGGCGCGGCAGCCCCCTCGGAGGCGGGGCCGGCGCTGCCGGAGAGGTAGGCGGCCTCGATGTCGCCGAGGCGGGCGCGGGCCTCGTCGGCAACCAGGCTCATCTGGATCCGGCCCCCCGACATCACGTAGACGCGGTCGGCGTACTCGAGCGCCTTGCGGGCGTACTGCTCGACCATCAGCACGGCGGTGCCCGCGTCGGCCGCCGCCCGCACCGCTTTGAGCAGTCGGTCGACGATGATCGGCGCGAGGCCGAGCGAGAGCTCGTCGGCGAGCAGCAGCCGCGGCCGGCGGCCCAATGCCCGGGCCAACGTCAGCATCTGCTGCTCGCCGCCGGACAGCAGCCCGCCGGGGGTGCCCATCACCCGCTCGAGCTCGGGGAACAGCTCCAGCGCCTTCGCGGTCGACACGCCGCCGGCCCGCAGGTTGTCGCGGGCGCTGAGGCCCCTGAAGACCGAGCGCTCCTCGGTGATGTAGCCGAGGCCGTTGCGGGCGCGGCGGAAGAGCGGCGCGGTGGTCGCCTCGCCGTCGATCATCACCTCGCCGCCGATCACCGGCAGCTCGCCGGCCATCGTCAGCAGGGTGGTCGTCTTGCCCGCCCCGTTGGCGCCGAGCAGGGCGACGATCTCCCCCTCGCCGACCGTGATGTCGAGGTCGTGGACGACCGGCTGGCCACCGTACCCGGCGGACAGCCCCTTCGTCTCCAGCAACGTCTCGCTCACGCCTGATCACCTCCTCCGGCGCTCGCCACGACCCCACCGGGCGGGGTCGTCGCCTCCGTGTCCTCGCCGAGGTAGGAGGCGATCACGGCCGGGTCGTTGCGGACCGTGGCGGGCGCGCCGCGACTGATTTCCCGACCGAAGTCGAGGACGACGATGAAGTCGCAGACCGTCATCACGAAGTTGACGTCGTGCTCGACCAGGAGGATCCCCATGCCCCAGTCCGCCGCCAGGCGTTTGACCAGATGAGCAAGCTCCTCGGTTTCGACGCCGCCGAGGCCCGCCGCGGGCTCGTCGAGCAGCAGGATCCGCGGGCGCATCGCGACCGCGCGCGCGATCGCCAGGAGCCGGCGCTTGCCGTAGGGGAGGTCGGAGACCTGGCGGTCGAGGTCTTCCTCGAGGCCGAACTCCTTGATCGCACTGACCACCTCGCCGGCGAGCGGTGGGTTCTTCGGCCAGACCAGGTCGCGGAAGTAGGAGCCGACGGATTCCGGATCGGAGGCGACGCGCAGGTTCTCCAGCACGGTCGAGTCCTCGAACAGCTCCAGCGACTGGAACGAGCGGGCGATGCCGTGGCGGGCCCGCTTGGCGACGTTCCACTTCGTCACCGCCTCGCCGTCGAGCGAGATCGTGCCCGCGCGCATCGGCGTGAACCCGGTGACCGCGTCGATCAGCGTCGTCTTGCCCGCCCCGTTGGGGCCGATCAGGCCGGTGATCTGGCCCGGGCGGACATCCAGCGAGACGTCGTCGACGGCGACCGTGCGGCCGTAGGCGACCTTCATCCCGCGCACCTCGAGCGTCGCCGGCTCCACCGCCTCGCGGCTCGCCTCCGGCAGCGGCGCCCGCTCCGGGCGGCGCCGACGCAACCAGGGGAGGCGGCCGGCGAGCCTGTCGCGGAGGAAGGCGATCTGGTCGATCTGGGCGCGGGCGACCCCGTCCGGGTTGAGCAGGACGAGGGCGAGGATGCTGAGCCCGCTGATCAGGCCGATGTACTTGCCGACCCCGGCGCCGAAGATTTCGTCGAGGATCTGCTGGCCGAAGGCGCCCGCCGCCAGGGTGGCGCCGAGCATCGCCCCGAACAGGTAGCCCAGCCCGCCGATCAGGGCGAGGCCGACGAGCAGGATCGAGATGAAGCTGGTGAAGGTCGAATAGTCGATCGTTTCCAGCCGGAAGGCGAGCAGGACGCCGCCCAGGGCGGCGATGCCGGCGGAGAGGCCGAAGGCGTAGAGCTTCGCCCAGGGAACGCCGATCCCGAGCGCCGCCGCCGCCCGCTCGTTGGTCCGCACCGCGATCAGCTTGCGACCGCTGGCGCCGCGCCGCACGTTGGCCAGCACCAGGGCGCAGACGAGGAAGACGAAGAGCCCGAAGAAGGCGTAGCGCGCGGGGTGGCCGATCGCGTCGATGTTGAACCCGAAGAGGGTCGGTTCGCCCACCCGCGTGCCCTGGAAGTTCCCCGTGTAGGCGGTGTTGCGGAAGATCATCAGTTCGATCGCGACGCCGAGTCCGAGGGTGACGATCGCCAGGTTGATGCCGCGGGTGCGGACGGCCGGCAGGGCGAAGAGGACGCCGACCGGGATCGTCGCCACCATCGCGATCAGCATCCCCGGCAAAAAGCCGATGTCGGTCGTCGCGACCAGCCGGCCCGCGATCCAGGCGCCGAACCCGGCGATCGCGAACTGGGCCAGCGAGAGCTGGCCAGCGTAGCCGGTGACGACGACGATCGAGAGCAGGATGACCCCGTAGGCGATCGTCACGTTGACCGAGTCGAGCCAGGCCGAATCGAGCAGCGAGATCACCACGCCGGCGGCGACCACCCCGGGGATCAGCACTCGCGGGTTGACCTTGCCGCTGCCGACCGAGGGCAGGCGCTGGAGGAAGTGGTCGCGGAGCGGGATCGCCTGGCCGCGGAAGACGAGCATGATGATGATCACGAGGAAGGGGACCGATTCGCCGAACCCCTGCTGGTGGACATAACGGGTGAGGACGGTCTGGCCGATGCCGATCGCGAGGCCGGCGACGAGGGCCAGCGGGAAGCTGCGGAAGCCGGCGACCAGGGCGGCCGCCGTCGCCGCCAGGATCAGGCTGGTCATCACCGTCACCTGCAGGGTCACGATCGGCGCGATCAGGATCGCGGCGAAGCCGGCGATCGCCGAGCCGAGCGCCCAGTTGACGGCGGCGATGCGATCGGGTGACCAACCCAGCGCGGAGGCGACCCGCTCGTTCTCGGCGACCGCGGTGGTGGCGACGCCGAAGCGGGAGCGCTTGTACAGGAGCCAGAGCGCCAGCGTCAGGCCGACCGCGATCGCCAACAGGATCAGGCGGTCCTCGGAGATGGTGATGCTCTTGTGGATCGTCAGCACCTTGGTCGAGAGCTCGCTGGGGACGAATTTCGGCGTCGTGCCGAAGCGCAGCACGGCGATCGCCTGCAAGGTGGTGAGGACGCCGAGGGTGGCGATCACCCGTACCAGCGGCGAGACCCGCCGCAGCGGCCTCATGATCAAGACGTAGGTGAGTGCGCCGACGACGGCCGAGAAGGCGACGCCGACGATGGCCGAGGGGACGAATGCCCACCCGTGCTCGTTATGCAGTTCCCACTGCAGGTAGGCGCCCACCATCCCCATCGCGCCGAGCGCGAAGTTCAGCACGCCGGAGCCGCGGTAGACGACGATCAGTCCCTGCGACGCGAGCGCGTACAGGGCGCCGACGCCGAGCCCCAACAGTGCGAATCGAAGCACCTCTTCCATCTCTCACCTCCGGCGAACCCGCCGCGGCCTTCCCCGGCACCCGTCGGGCGGGCGCCGGGGTCGGTCGCGATCAGGCCGTCACTGCGGGGTTTCGCCTTTCCCGAGCTTGCCTTTGCCTTCCATCAGTTCGGTCGCGTCGTAGAGGTCCTCCGTGTAGGGGACGACTTCTCCGTTTTCGTATTTCGCGAACGAGGCGCTGCGGTTGAACAGGCGGCTGAATCCCTTGAGGCCTTTCCATTCTTCGCTCAGGTTCAGAATCGGGACGAGCCCGCCGGTGTCGAGTTCCGTCGTTCCTTCGGCGGCCTTGAGGAACGATTCGTTGGTGATCGGCCCTTTGATGCTT
>DASZUW010000008.1:0-1969 GCA_035547475.1 Solirubrobacterales bacterium | reverse complement strand
CACGCGGTGCTGACCGCGGAGGAGTTCATCGGCGGGTCGCCGTTCGTGATGTATCTGGGGGACAACCTGCTGAGCCACGGGCTGCGGGGGCTGGTGTCGACGTTTGCCGAGGAGGATCCCGACGCGCTGATCCTGCTGACGCCGGTGGACGACCCGCAGTCCTACGGGGTGGCGGAGCTGACGCCGGAGGGCGGGATCGTGCGGCTGATCGAGAAGCCGAAAGACCCGCCGTCGAACCTGGCGCTGGTCGGCGTGTACCTGTTCAGCCCGCTGATCTTCGACGCCGCCCGCCGCCTGGCGCCTTCGTGGCGCGGCGAGCTCGAGATCACCGAGGCGATCCAGACGCTGATCGACGACGGCCGCCGCGTGCAGTCGGAGGTGGTGCGGGGCTGGTGGAAGGACACCGGCCAGCTCGCCGACATGCTCGAGGCCAACCGGCTCGTGCTGGAGGAGATCGAGGAGACGATCGACGGCGAGGTCGACGGGGACTCGCGCGTCGAAGGGCGCGTCGTCGTCTCGCCCGGGGCGAGGATCGTCCGCTCGACCGTCCGCGGCCCCGCCGTGATCGGTCCTGGCGCGACCGTCGAAGACGCCTTCATCGGCCCCTACACCTCGATCGGCGACGAGGTCGCGGTGCGCCGCTGCGAGGTCGAGCACTCGATCGTCCTCGCCAACTCGGTCGTCGAGGACCTTGGCACGCGCATGGAGGCGAGCCTCCTCGGGCGCAACGTGAAGCTGACGCGGAGCGAAGGGCTGCCGAAGACCCTGCGCCTGCTCGTGGGCGACAACTCCGTGATCGAAATCCTCTGACGGAGCGGGCAGGCCGATGACCTCCGTCAGGCGGTGGGACTGGCGCGCCCACTGGCACTGGGCGATCCCGGCGGTCGTGCTCGTGGTGCTCGCCTCGCCGCTCCTGAGCGACCGCACCTTCGCCTCGGACTGGGGCAACCACCTCTGGCTGATCCACGCGCAGGGGGAAAACATCTCGCAGCTCGGGCTGCCGAGCTACTACCTGCAGTCCGACCTCGGCGCGTTCTACCCCTACTACGCGTTCTACGGCGGGACGCTTTACGCGGTGCTCGGTTACGGCGCCTGGCTGATCGGCGCCAACGCGGCGACCGTGATCGGCCTCTTCCTCGCCCTCGCCGCGTCCTACCTGGCCTGGACCTGGCTCGCGGTGCAGGCGGGGATCCGCGGCTGGCTGATCCAGATCCCCGGCCTCCTCGCCGTCACCGCGCCGTACGCGGTCAGCAACAACTTCGGCCGCGGCGGCATCCCCGAGGTCATCGGCTGCTCGATGATCGCCCTGGTCGCCGCGAGCGGGCTCGCCATCTTCCGCGCCGAGCGGCTGAAGGTCGGGCCGGCCGTCGCCTTCGTCGTCGGGCTCGTCTTCCTCAGCGGCTCGCACGTGCTGACGACGGCCTGGGGCGTGACCTTCCTGGTCCTGGTCGGGGCGATCATGGTCGCCGCCGACTGGCGCGGCGCCCGCGCCCACGTCAAGCGCGGCCTGCGCCTCGTCTGGCTCACCGTGCTCGCCTTCGGGATCAACGCCTGGATCCTCCTCCCGGAGCTCCTGCTGAACGGCAAGCTGGCCGAAAACGAACCGGACCCCCTGGGGCAGCTCGAATACACGAGCCACAGCCAGCTCTTCAGCCTCTTCCGCGACGGCGCCCACCTGAACCCCGGCATCCACGGCGACATCAACGCCCAGCTGCCGCTCTTGATGGCGTTCTGGACGATCGCCTTCGGCCTCTTCTTCTGGCGCTACCTGACTCCGCAGCGCCGTCGGCTCGCGATCGGCCTCTCGGTGCTCACCGCCTTCTTCCTGTTCCTGATCATGCACTCGACCTCGATCTGGCACCTGCCGAGCTTCCTCACCTACATCCAGTTCCCGTACCGGCTGATGACCTACGTCGACCTGGCGATGGTCGGGGTGACGACGCTGGCGATCGCGGCGATGCAGCGCTCC
>DASZUW010000007.1:0-1865 GCA_035547475.1 Solirubrobacterales bacterium | reverse complement strand
GCCGCGAGACGCTGCGGACGATCGGCTTCGTCTTCGTCGTGGCCGGGGTCCTCGCGCTCCTCGTCAGGGGCTTCGCGGGGACGACGATCACCGACTCGCTGACGGCATCGGCCGCGGTGCGGCCGGCGGTCGAAGCCGCGTGGGGGATCGGCACCTCGCTCCTCGTCACCGTGGCGGCGTCGGCGATCGCCTTCGGGGCGCTGCTGGTCATCGGCGCCTGGCTGGCCGGCCGGACGAGGCCCGCGGTAGCCGTCCGCCGCTTCGCCGCGCCGTACTTCCGCGACCGGCGTGTCGGTGCCTACGGCGCGGCCGCCGCGCTGTGGCTGGCGCTGATCGCCTGGGCCCCGATCGCCGCCTTCCGCAAGCCGTTCGGCGTCCTCCTCTTCGCCGTCCTCTTCGCCGTCGGCACCGAGCTGCTCCGGCGTCAGGCGATGGAGGAGTTCCCGCACGCCAGGGCGGTGGACGTCGGCGATGGGCTGAGCTCGCTGTGGGCGCGCCGACCGGGTCGCCACGACGGGGAGTCGACCAGCCTCGACCAGCTGGAGCGCCTGAGCGCGTTGCACCGGGAAGGGGCGTTGAACGACGCCGAGTTCGAGGCCCAGAAGAGCGTGGTCCTGAACGGGCACTGACCGGCGCCCGGGCCGCCGCATCACGGACCGGATCGTTCGCGCTCGCGGGCGAGGACGGCGGCGGCGCGGAGGTCGGCCAGGACGCGCTCGCGGATCGCGACGACGAGGGCGGTGGCGGTGCGGGTGTCGCGGGCGCCGGCGGCGACGGCGGCCGGGTGGACGCTGCCGACGATCATCTCCAGCAGCGCCAGGCCGTTGTCCTCGCCGGGGAAGGCGCCGTCGGGCAGGTCCTCGAGCAGCGAGACGACCACGTCCTCCAGGACCATCGCCGTGCGCAGCACCTCCTCGACCAGGTCGCGGGTGATCTCCAGGTCCGTCGGCGCTCGGTGCGGGTCGCGGTGCGGATCGCGGCGTCTGCTCATGGCCTCCCCAAGGTCCCGAGCGGCCCGGTCTCTCCCCCCTTTGGGTACTGCCGGCGCCAAATCGGGGTGCCGAACCCGCTGAGTGGGTAGAAATCGTGGCGATGAGCTACGACGCAGACACCAAACGTTATGACGGCAAGATGGTCTACCGGCGCACCGGCCGTTCCGGGCTCGACCTCCCGGTCCTCTCGCTCGGCTACTGGCACAACTTCGGCGACGACCGCAACTTCGAGACCCAGCGCGAGATCGCCCGCCGCGCCTTCGACCTCGGCATCACCCACCATGACCTGGCGAACAACTACGGGCCGCCCTACGGCGCCGCCGAGGTCAACTTCGGGCGCCTGATGCGCGAAGACTTCCGCCCCTACCGCGACGAGATGGTCATCTCCACCAAGGCCGGTTGGGACATGTGGCCGGGGCCCTACGGCCAGGGCGGCGGCGGGCGCAAGTACGTGCTCTCGTCGCTCGACCAGTCGCTGGCGCGCATGGGCCTCGACTACGTCGACATCTTCTACTCGCACCGGCTCGACGGCTCGACCCCGCTGGAGGAGACGATGGGCGCGCTCGACACCGCGGTGCGCCAGGGCAAGGCGCTCTACGTCGGCATCTCCTCCTACGACGCCGACCACACCCGCCGCGCCGCCGCGATCCTCGAGGACCTCGGCACGCCGCTCCTGATCCACCAGCCGAGCTACTCGATGCTGAACCGCTGGATCGAGGACGAGGGATTGCTCGACGCGGTCGAGCAGCTCGGGGTCGGCGTGATCGCCTTCACCGTCCTCGCCCAGGGGCTGCTCACGGGGAGGTACCTGAACGGGATCCCGGAGGGCTCGCGGGCGACGCAGAAAGGCTACGGCGCCTTCGACAGCTCCTG
>DASZUW010000006.1:0-3256 GCA_035547475.1 Solirubrobacterales bacterium | reverse complement strand
AGCGCGCTCGCGGTGCCGGCCGCGGGGTGGCTTCGGGTCGCCGAGGCGGAGATCGGCCCGGGGCGCGCGGAGGGGTCGCTGGCGGTCGCGGCGCCCGCGGGCGGCCCGGTCGCCGGCCCGCCGACGGTGGGGCGGGCGGCCTGGTCGCTGCGCTTCGCCGGCGACGATCGTCCCTGCCGTTACCTGCCCGCCGACTGGCTCTACGAGGCGCCGCTGCCGCGGACGAAGTTCATCGCCCCGTTCCCGGACGCGGTCTTCGACGGCACGCTCGAGGTCGACGGCGAGGCGCTCGAGATCGCCGGCTGGCCGGGGATGATCGGCCACAACTGGGGCACCGAGCACGCCGAGCGCTGGATCTGGCTCGAGGGCACCGGCTTCCCCGACTCAGCCGGCACCTGGTTCGACGCCGGCGCCGCGCGCGTCAGGCTCGGCGGCCGGACCAGCCCCTGGGTGCCGTCGGGGTGCCTCTCGATCGACGGCGAGCGCCACCGCCTCGGCGGCCTCGGCCAGGTCCGCGCCGCCCGCATCGAGGAGACCCCGACCGCCTGCGCCTTCCTCCTGCCCGGCAAGGACCTCGTCGTCCACGGCCGCGTCGAGGCGCCGCCCGAGGCCTTCGTCGGCTGGGTCTACGCCGACCCGAACCCGAAGGGCGGCGAGCACCACACCGTCAACTGCTCGGCCGCCGACCTCGAGCTCACCGTCGAACGACCCGGCCGCCCGCCCCGCCGCCTGACGCTCGCCGGCGGCGCCGCCTACGAGCTCGGCATGCGCGAGACCGACCACGGCATCCCGATCCAGCCCTTCGGCGACGGGTAGGCGACGCGGGCGCGGGCGCGGGCGCGGGCGCCCGCCCTAGAGCCCCGGCGGGTGGCGGGCGACGAAGCCTTCGGTCGAGGCCGGGGCGAGGTGCCAGCGAGGGCCGGTGCCGCGGGCGTCGCCGACCGTGTCCCAACGCAGGCCGGCGATCTCCATGAAGGTGTGGCCGGCGTTGGCGTAGACGGTGATCCACTTGCCGGGGCCGGGCGCGCCCCAGCCCTCGAGGGCGCCGGAGGTGAGCGGTTCGGGGATCAGGCCGCCGCCGAAGAGGGCGAAGGAGACCGAGCCCGAGCAGTCGTAGCCGTAGGAGTAGAAGGAGGCGTGGCCGCCGCCCCAGACGTAGGGCCGGCCGACGATGGTGTTGGCGGCGTTGATGACTCTCTGGACGGCTTCGGGGGCGTCGGGCGGGGCGAGGGCGATGCCGGAGAGGAGGATCGCGGTCGAGCCGCCGTCGCCTTGGCGGGTGTGGGCGAAGAGCCCCCCGCCACCGGAGTGCGGGACGGTCGTGCCGTTGGTGCCGGCCGAGGCGGGCGGCATTTCCGAGGGGTCCTTGACTTCTTCGACGACCGGGGCTCCCGCGGCTTCCCGTTCGGCTTCGGCCTCGGCGGCGGCGCGCCTGGCGAGCCTGCGCTCGGTCGCCGCGATCCGCTTCTGGGCCTCCATCATCGCCAGGCCGTGGCCGATCGCGTCGACGGCGCGCTCGGCGCGGTCGGCGGCGAGGGCGGCGATCAGGGCTTGGACCGCGTCGAGGCCCTGGGCGACCGGGCGGGCGGCGTGCGGGGCGCCGGGGGCGTTCGCGGCGCCGCCCGACGGCGGCTCCGCGGCGCTCGCGCCGGACGCCGCCGGCCCCAGCGGCGCGAGCGCGATCAGCGCGCAGGCGAGGGCCGCCGCGACCGCGGACGCCGCCGCCCCGGCTCGGCGCCGGGTCGTCGTCTCGCCTCTGCCGCTGCTCTTGGTCACGTGCTGGGACCGATCATCCGTTCCAGACCGGGACACCTTAGCCCGCGCGGGAGTCGCGGATGTGAAGCGCCCGTTAGCTTTCTGGAGCCCTTGAAAGTCCTCCTCATCCCCATCGCGATCGTCGCCTTCATCGTCTTCCTCATCGTTCTCGGGGCGATCGGGCTCGGCGTCGCCTTCGTCGTCATCGCGGCGGTCGGCAAGTTCTTCTCGCTGCTCGGCGCCGGCGGGCGGCGGGTCAGCAGGGTCGGACGCGGGCAGCGGACCTGACGACTTCGAAGGCGCCGCCGGGGATCGCCTTCAGGGCGTCGAGTTCACCGTCGTCCCAGCGAGGGTCGCTCGTGCCGGAGATGTACCAGTTCGATCCGTTGTCGGCGACGATCAGGCCGTATTCCTTCATCGCCACGGCGATCGCGCGGGCCGCGGTGCCCATGCCGGCGAGCGGGTAGCCGGCCTTGAGCCGCAGTCGCAGGCCCATCGGCGGGGCGGCACCGTCGTGGGTGTCGCCGGCGCAGTGGGAGGCGGGGTGGATCCAGGCGTCGCGGGTGCTCTCCATCGTCACCCGGATCGCGTGGTCGACGTGGCCCGCCGCCGCTTCTTCGTAACGGACCAGGCCGGGGAAGATCGGCAGGCCGGCGGCGTCGGCGGAGGTCCAGCCGTCGGGGCGCAGCGCCGCCGAGCGGAGGTCCCATTCGACGCCCGCGTCGGCGTCCCAGTGGGGCCTCGGCTTCAACCGGTAGAAGGCGCGGCCGAGCTCGAAGAGCTTGCAGGTCGCGCGGTCGACGACGAGGACGTGACGGTCGCCGTCGGAGCGCGCGCCGCCCTCGACCGGCGCCGTGGCCGGGATCGGGAACGGGCCGGGGGAGCTCTCCGAGCCGTAGGCGGTGTAGTGGATCGGCAGCGGGTGGGCGCCCGCGCCGACGACGGCGTAGGGGAAGCCGTAGGCGCGCGGCGAGCCGAAGTCGGGGTGGATCGAGGTGCCGCCGTGGGAGTCGATGTAGGCGATGACCTTGGCGGAGTCGGGGGCGCGCGGGGCCTTCGAGACGTTCTGGTTCCAGGCGGCCTCGGTCGGCAGCGACGGCGCGCGCGGCGAGAGGGACGAGGGCGGCGCCAGGAAGACGGGGCACGACCCGAGGTCCGGATAGGGCCCCACGGCCCGTGCCGGTCCCGGCACGAGAAGAGCCACGGAGCACAGCCCGAGCACGACGAGCGCGCCGACGGCGAGCGTCCGCATTTGTTCCCGGATGGCGGGACGAAGTGCAGACGGTCGGCGGCTCACGGGCGGGCTTGCTCCGGCAGGCCCTCGTGGACCGTCAGCTTGCCGACGGTGAGGTCTTCGACGGTGAGCTCTTCGATCTCGAGCTTTCCGAAGCTCGCCTCGCCGACCTTGAGGCGGCGGACGGAGAGGCGGCCGATCGCGAAGCCGCCGACCGCCGCCGCGCCGACGGCGAGGGCGCCGATCGCCAGCGCCCCGACGGCCTCG
>DASZUW010000005.1:0-7148 GCA_035547475.1 Solirubrobacterales bacterium | reverse complement strand
GCCGAGATCTGGATCAAGAACGACGCCGCCAACCCGACCCACTCCTTCAAGGACCGGGTCGTCGCGGTCGCCGTCGCCAAGGCGAAGGAGCTCGGCTTCGAGACGATCGCCTGCGCGTCCACCGGCAACCTCGCCAACGCGGTCGCCGCCCGCGCCGCCGCCGAGGGGCTCGAGTCCTACGTGCTCGTCCCGGCCGACCTCGAGGAGCAGAAGCTGCTCGCCAGCGGCGTCTACGGCACGAACCTGGTCGGGGTGCGCGGCAACTACGACGCCGTCAACCGCCTCTGCACGCAGCTCGCCGAGGACCGCCCGTGGGCGTTCGTGAACGTCAACCTGCGCCCGTACTACGCCGAGGGCTCGAAGACCCTGGCCTTCGAGACGGTCGAGCAGCTCGGCTGGGAGCTGCCCGACCGGGTCGTGGCGCCGATCGGCTCCGGCTCGCTCTTCACCAAGCTGGGGCGCGGCTTCCAGGAATGGCTCGACCTCGGCCTGGTCGAGGGCGAGCAGCCCGCCTTCCACGGCGCCCAGGCGGACGGCTGCAGCCCGGTCGCCGAGGCGTTCGCGGCGGGCCACGACGTCTGCAAGCCGCAGCGCCCGGACACGATCGCCAAGAGCCTCGCGATCGGCGACCCGGCCGACGGCCCCTACGCGATCGAGCACGCCCGCAGGACCGGCGGCGACATCACCTCGGTCTCCGACGAGGAGATCTGCGAGGGCATCAAGCTGCTGGCCGAAGGCACCGGCATCTTCACCGAGACCGCCGGCGGCGTGACGATCGCCGTGCTGCGCAAGCTGGCGCAACGGGGCGAGCTCGCGGCGGGCGAGAAGGTCGTCGCCTACGTCACCGGCGAGGGCTTGAAGACGCTGGACGCGACGCGCGATAGCTTCTCCATGCACGAGATCGACCCCAGTCTCGACAGCTTCGATTCCGAGTTCGCCGCCGAGGAGGTAACCGCGTAGATGAGCGTCACCGTGAAGATCCCGACCCAGCTCCGCGCCGCCACCGGGGGCCAGGCCGAGGTCGAGGTCGAGGGGTCAAACGTCGGCGAGTGCCTGGACGCCGTCTTCGCCGCCTACGGCGACCTGCGCGAGCGCATCACCCAGGACGGCACGCTGCGCCGCTTCGTCAACGTCTACGTGTCGGGCGAGGACATCCGCTTCCAACAGGGGCTCGAGACCCAGATCAACGAGGGCGACGAGGTGACGATCCTTCCCGCCGTCGCGGGAGGGTGAGCAAGCCGCCGGTCGTCATCCTCTGCGGCGGCCGCGGCACGCGGCTGCGGGAGCGGACCGAGACGGTGCCGAAGCCCCTCGTCGAGATCGGCGGGCGGCCGATCGTCTGGCACGTGATCGGCATCTACGCGGCGCAGGGCTTCGACCGGTTCCTCCTGGCGACGGGGTACCTCGGCGAGCAGGTCGAGCGCTTCGCGGCGGCCGAGAGCTGGCCGGGCGGGGTGGCGGTCGAGTGCGTCGACACGGGCCTCGACACGCCGACCGGCGGGCGGATCGCGGCGCTGGCCGAGCGCCTGGCCGGTGGGACCTTCTGCGCGACCTACGCCGACGGGGTCGCCGACGTGGACCTGGGCGCGCTGCTCGAGGGCCATCGTGAGGCGGGCCTGGCGGCGACGGTGACGGTCGTCCGTCCCCACCTGCAATGGGGCGTGGCGGAGCTCGACGGGGACCGGGTGTCGGGCTTCGTCGAGAAGCCGCGCTCCGAGCACTGGATCAACGGCGGCTTCTTCTGCTTCGAGCCGCGCGCGCTCGACCACATCGGCCCCGACTCGGTGCTGGAGCGCGAGCCGCTGGAAGGCCTGGCGGCGGCCGGCCAGCTCCGCGCCCACCGCCACGACGGCTTCTGGGACTGCATGGACACCTACAAGGACGCCGTCACCCTCGACGACCTCTGGCGCGCCGGCCACCCCCCCTGGCCAACCTTCGATGTTGATGGGCCGAAAAGCCACGATATGGCGCACTGTTCGGCCCATCAACATCGTGTGGACGTGGGGGCTCGTGGGTAGCGGGCGGGCGCTGGTCACCGGCGGACACGGGTTCGTCGGGTCGCACCTCGCCGCGGGGCTGCTCGCGGCGGGGACGGCGGTCCGGGTGCTCGACCGGCCGGGGCCGCGGCACACCGACCTCGGCGGACCGCGCGCGTCGGGACTCGACCTGCTCGGGGTGCGCGGGGAGGTCGAGCTGGTCGAGGCGGACCTGCTCGACGCCGCGAGCGTCGCTGCGGCCGTGGCGGGCTGCGACTCCGTCTTCCACCTCGCCGCGCAGACGATCGTCGGCGTCGCCCGCCGCTCCCCGCACGAGACCGTCGACGTCAACGTGCGGGGCTCCTGGAACGTCTTCGCGGCGTGTCGCGAGGCGGACGTGGCCAAGGTCGTCTTCGCCTCCTCCGACAAGGCCTACGGCACCGCGCCGGAGCTGCCCTACCGCGAGGACTTCCCGCTGCGCGCCGACCATCCCTACGACTCCTCGAAGGCGGCCGCCGACGTGATGGCGCGCGCGCTGGCGCGGGAGTGGGGCCTGCCGCTGGCGGTCAGCCGCTTCGCCAACGTCTACGGGGGCGGCGATCTGAACTTCACGCGCCTCGTGCCGGAGACGGCGATCGCGGTCGCCGACGGGCGGGCGCCGCGGATCCGCTCCGACGGCGCGCCGCGGCGCGACTTCCTCCACGTCGACGACGCGGTCTCCGCCTACCTGGCGATCGCGGGCACGCTCGACGCCGGCGCCGCGGCGGGCGAGGCGTTCAACGCGGGCGGCGACCGCCCCTACGCGGTCCGCGAAGTGGTCGACCTGACCGTCGAGGTGGGCGGCGCCGAGGTGGAGCCGGAATACGGCCCCGGGCTGCCGCCGGGCGAGATCCTCGACCAGTACCTCGACTCGACCAAGCTGCGCGAACTGACCGGCTGGGCACCCGCGGTCGACCTGCGGACCGGCCTTGGCCGTACCGTTGAGTGGTACCGCGAGCACGAGGAGGTGCGTCCCTGATGTGCGGGCGCTTCACCGTCACGACGAAGGACACGAAGAAGATCGCCGATCGCTTCCAGGTCGAACTGGAGAAAGCGCTCCAGCAGGGCGGGCACGAAGGCGGCCCGGCGGCCAAAGAGTCGGTGAAGGAGAGATCGAGCGGCGCGGACGGTGCCCGTGCCGGGGAGAAATCCCCGCCCGGCATGGGCCGCTACAACGTCGCGCCGACGCAGGAGATCCTCGTCGTCCGCTCCTCGCCCGAGGAGGCCGAGGCCGCCCAGGGCGTGCGCGAGGCGCGGCTGATGCGCTGGGGGCTGATCCCGGTCTGGTCCAAGGACCTGAAGGTCGGCTACCGGATGATCAACGCGAAAAAAGAGAACCTGCTGAAAAGCCGCGCCTACGGGCCCCTGGTGGGCAAGTTCCGCCACCGCTGCCTGATCGTCGCCGACGGCTTCTACGAGTGGATGAAGGCCGAGGATCCGAAGCAGCCGCGCCAGCCGTGGCGGTTCACCGTGGACGGCGGCGAGCCGTTCGCCTTCGCCGGCCTCTGCACCCGCAAGGAGTGGGACGACCCCGAGGAGCGCGGCGTCGACCCGGACGGCTTCCTCTACTCGGCGACCCTGATCACGACGACGCCGAACGCGGTGGTCAGGCCGGTGCACGACCGGATGCCGGCGATCCTGCCGAGCCCCGAGGCGGAGGCCGCCTGGCTCGATCCGCGGCTCACCACCGAGGAGGCGATCGCGATGTGCGGGCCGCTCGACCCGGCGCGGATGGAAGGCTCCCCCGCCAACCCGGCGCTCAACAAGGTGGGGAGCGGGATGGCCGAAGGCCCGGAGCTGCTGGTCGCGCCGGCGTCCTGAGCGGTGCCGCGACTATTCGCCTTCCTGCTCTTCTTCTTCGACCGTTTCGCCGTTTTCTTCGCGTTCTTCCTGCTTGATTTCTTCGGCTTCTTCGTCGATCGGCGGCGAGACGTGCGGCAGCGAGCCTTCGGTTTCCACGGTCGCCTTGCCTAGCTTGGTTTCGAGCGTGCAGGCGATCTGCGCCGCGGGCGCCTTGGGGCTTTTCCAGATCGTGTAAAACGGCAGTTCGACCGTCGTCTTCGCTTTCCCGTGCGGGAGGTAGTAGAGGATGTGCTCGGTCCCCGCTTCGTACGGCGGCCAACCGACCTTGACGCCCTGGATGGTGGTGAACTTTTCGGGCATGTCGTCGACCACTTCTTCCAGCAACGCCAGCTGGTGCCCGTGGGAGGCGAACCTGGCGATGACCGGTTCCGGTTTCAAGCCGTAGATCCCTTGTTCGGAGGAGCGCGGATAGAGCATCCGCAGGCCTCCTGAGCTCTGGGCGATGAGCGTGCCGGTCCGTGGTGCGTGGACCGAGCAGAGAAGTTCGCCGCCGATCCGCGCGCCCGCGTCGATCTTCACCGTCTCGAGCACCCGGAAAAGCGAGTAGCCCGCGACGTTCGACCCCGTCGCTTTGATGTTACCTTTGACGAGCTGCATCTTCGCCTTCGTGCTGCCCGGTACCCCGACCTTCTTCGAATCGGGGATCGCCTTCTTCTGGACGAATTCGAGATGCGCCGCTTCGCCCGCGGAGCCGGTGTTCGCCAGCAATGCCGCGGCGAGCGTGGCGACCAGGCCGATGGCGACGACGGCGATCGCGGCGCGCGGGATCCGTTCGTCGGGCGGGACCGAGGAGCGCTTGAGGGAGGGGCGCTTCATGCGCCGCGACAGTATTGAAAAGCCACGACGTGGTGTTCCCTCCGCCGTCCGGTGGGGTATTCCTTGACCGTGCCATCGATCGATGCAAGCTTCTCGACCGCAGAGACAGCCTCCGTCCACGGGCGCTCCGTCAGCTACCTGGTGGCGGGGGAGGGGCCGTTGCTGCTGCTCGTCCACGGCATGGCCGGGACGGCGCGTAACTGGGACCCGGTGATCGAGCCGCTGGCGCTCCACAACACCGTGGTCGCGCCCGACTTCCCCGGCCACGGCGACTCCGAGCCGGGCGGCGGCGACTACAGCCTCGGCAGCCTGGCGAGCGGGCTGCGCGACCTGATGATCGCCCTCGGCCACGAGCGGGCGACGCTGGTCGGCCACAGCCTCGGCGGCGGTGTCGCGCTGCAGTTCGCCTACCAGTTTCCGGAGATGGTCGAACGGCTGGTGCTGGTCTCCAGCGGCGGGCTCGGCCCCGAGGTCGGGGCGATCCTGCGCGCCGCGGCGCTGCCCGGCGCCGACCTCTTCATCCGCGCCACCGCCGGGCCCGGCTGCGTCGCGGGCGGCTGGCTGACCGGGGCGCTCGGCAAGGTCGGGCTGCGGCCGAACGTCGACCTCGCCGAGGTCGGCCGCGCCTACGCCTCGCTCGCCGACCCCGACCGCCGCCGCGCCTTCCTCTCGACCCTCCACGCCGTGGTCGGCACCGAGGGCCAACGCGTCGCCGCCCTCGACCGCCTCTACCTCGCCGAGTCCCTGCCGATGCTGATCGTCTGGGGCGAGCGCGACCCGATCATCCCGGTCGCCCACGGCCGCGCCGCCCACGCCCGGCTCCCCGGCAGCCGCCTCGAGGTCTTCCCCGACGCCGGCCACATCCCACAGCTGGAGAGCCCGGGTCGGTTTGCGGCAGTCCTACAGCGCTTCCTCGACGAGACCGCACCGGCGGAGTTCGACGGCGAGGAGTGGCGGCGGAGGTTGAGCGGGGGGTAGGGGCTCGGGCCTCCACAGCGCTTCGAGGCGCGGAAGGGGTCCTGGGCGCCTCATGGGGTCCTGGCAGGCTGTGACCCCCATGAGGCGCCCAGGACGCGGGGCCCGGCGTGGGGAGGCGAGGGTTCGGACGTCCGGGCGTCGGGATGCGGGCTCCGGGGCGCCTGTGAGGACGCGCGTCGAGTTCTGGTCGCTGAGCGACCAGAACTCCACACCGAGACCCCTGACCGATCGGGCGGCCTGCCTCGTGTCGGGGTCCCGTGCGGGAGACGCCACACCTCGGCCCGGGCCGGGTCGCCTCGTGACGAAGGCGCCGGGAAGGCGCCGGGGACGTCACGCTTCTCCGAGCCTTCGGTCACATCCTGGGCCGGGATGGAGGGCCCCAGGAGGTGCGGGCGACCTGGGTTAACCCATGCGTAACCCAGGTCGCCCGCGTTGACCCATGCGTAACCCAGGTCGCCCGCGCCTGCGTGCGTGTCGTGCGACACGGACCGAGGCGTGGAGATCCCGGCGTCTTCGTCACGGCGCCTCATCTCGGTGTCACATCCTTGGGCCTTCCGTCCGTTCCCCGTCGCGGTCCCGTGACGCCGTCCGTCCCGACGCCCTCTCCCCGAAGACCCGGCCGTGTCTTGCCCGCCCCTGCGTCGGCCGAGAGGCCCGCGTCCCCCGCCCGTCCCCCGCGACTACGCCGCCGCCCGCGCCAGCTCCACGATGCGCTCGGGGGCCTGGGTCGCCATGAACTCGAGGGTGGTCGGGAGGTCGAGGATGCCGGCGTCGGAGCCTAGGCCGGTGGCTACCAGGCCGGAGGCGGCGGCGCCCAGGTAGCCGGCTGCCTCGGCGTCCCAGCCGTTCGCGGTGGCGACGATGAAGCCGGCGACGTAGGCGTCGCCGCAGCCGGTGGTGTCGACGAGGTCGATGTCGAAGGCGGGGACGCGGGCTTCGCCGGTGGGCCCAAGGATGAGGCTGCCCTCGCCGCCGAGGGTGCCGATGACGGTCTCGACGCCGACCGCGGCGCGGAGGCGGGCGACGCCCTCGGCGGGGTCCTCGGTGCCGGTCATTTCGGCAAGCTGGGCCTCGTTGGGGAAGAAGAAGTGAGATCGGGAGAGGGCGGGGGCGAGGCGGTCGCGCATCGCTTCGTCGGTCATCGCGAGGACGTCGACGGTGACGAGGACGTCGTTGGCGCGGGCGTGGGCGATCAGGTCGACCAGGGGTCCGTCGACGAAGTCGCCGAGCTGGTCGGCGCCGCCGACGTGCAGGACGTCCGCGTCGGCGACGACGTCCATGTCGATGTCGTCGAGGGTGAGCGTGCGGGCGCCGGTCGGCCGGAT
Organism: Solirubrobacterales bacterium; assembly: GCA_035547475.1. Classification (GTDB taxonomy): domain Bacteria; phylum Actinomycetota; class Thermoleophilia; order Solirubrobacterales; family 70-9; genus VAYN01. Next base: position 151 of record DASZUW010000005.1, on the reverse strand, counting down.
CATGATCGGATTGCGCTCGCCCTCGGGGCCGATGAAGAGGAGGCTGACGTGGGTCGGCCCGCCCTCGTCGCGGACGAGGCGGCTGACGTCGCAGCCGTGCTCGGCCATCAGGTCGCAGACGACGTTGCCCTCGAAGTCGGCGCCGATCACG
>DASZUW010000004.1:0-6082 GCA_035547475.1 Solirubrobacterales bacterium | reverse complement strand
CGGCGGCGACCTCGCGCTCGCCTTTCTCGCCCGCCAGCAGGCCGCGGCGCGCGCCCCGGTGCGCGCCGGGGTCGAGCACGTCGTTGTCGGCCGGCCGCTCCGCCGCGAGGGCCTCAAGGGCTTCGCGGCGACCGCGATCCTCGACGCCGCCGGCGCGGTGCTCGCCCACAGCGAGCAGCTGCTGGTCGTCCCCCGCGAGGCCTGACCCGCGCGCGAGCGGCGGCGGTGTCACACCGCAAAGGGGCTCCCTGTCTTACCTTCAAAAGACCAACGAAAGGGGGACGAAGGTGTCACAGAGTTCAGCAAGCGGGCGGACGGCGATCGAGGGGGCGCCCCGATGACGGTCGCGGTCGTCGGCGGCACCGGGACGCTCGGGTCGCTCGTCGTCGCCGAGCTGCTCGGGCGCGGCGAGCAGGTCGCGGTGCTCTCCCGCCGCGGCGCGGGCGTGCCCGCGGGCGCCGAGCACCGCCGCGTCGACCTGAGGACCGGCGACGGCCTCGACCGCGCCCTCGAGGGCGTGGGCGCCGTGGTCGACGCCGCCAATTCCCAGAAAGGCGCCAAGGAGACGCTGGTCGACGGCACGCGGCGGCTCGCCGAGGCGGGCGCCCGCGCCGGGGTCGCCAACCACGTGACGATCTCGATCGTCGGCATCGACCGCGTGCCGATCGCCTACTACAAGACGAAGCTCGCCCAGGAGGAGGCGCTGGCGGCTGGCGAGGCGCCCTGGACCCTCCTGCGCGCCACCCAGTTCCACCAGCTGGTCGACGCCGCCGTGGCGGCGGCGGCGCGCTTCGGCGTGCGCCCGACCGGCAGGGTCAAGGTGCAGCCGGTCGACCCGAGGATCGTCGCCGCCCGCCTCGCCGACGCGGCGCTCGCGCCGCCCGCCGGCCGCCTCCCCGACGTCGGCGGCCCGCGCATCCAGACGCTCACGGAGCTGAGCGAGGCCTGGGCGAGCGCGCGCGGCCGTCGCCGCCTGCCCCTGCGGGTCCCCGCGTGGGGGAAGATCGGGCGGAGCCTCGCCGCCGGCGGGCTCTGCGACGAGGAGGCCGCCACCCCCGGCGAGGACTTCGAGGAATGGCTGCGGCATGGGTAGGGAGCGAGGGCTCGCCGCGGAATTCACGCCCCCGGCCCGCCCGGCTGTTCCTTTTGGCCCTCAGGGGACCAAAAGGAACAGCGGGCGGGAAGGGGTCGCCGGCTAACCCAGCCGGACCCTGAGCCGGGTCACCGCGTGGCTGCCGGTTCGCACCTGCATCGTGTAGACGCCGGGATCGAGCGAGCGCGACGCGAGCAGGTGGGCGACGGTGCCGGTGGCGTAGACGCGCCCGCCGCGCAGGAGCTTCGCCCGGCGGTGGGAGAGTCGACGCGCGTCGACGCGGGAGCCGCCGGCGGGGTAGGTGACCTTGCAGGTCACCTTGGCGCCCTTGGCCTTGCGGCCGCCGCCGAGCTCGCAGCGGACGGTCGCGTCGTGGCCGGGCTCGCCCCTCGGGCCCACGGGGCCGCGCGCCCCGGTCGGGCCGGTGGGACCGGCGGCCCCGGTGGCGCCCCTGGGTCCGGCGTCGCCCTTGGGACCGGCGGGACCGGTCGCACCGGTGTCGCCCTTCGGCCCCGCCGGACCCGCGGGCCCTTCCGGCCCGACGACGACCGGCTCCTTCGAGCTGGTCGCGACCAGCGGCACTTCCTCGGTCCCCTCGCCCGTGTTCGTGCCGAACACCAGCGCCTCTTCCGAGGTGACTTCGGCGCGGCCCGGCGCGTAGCGCACCAGCACCGAGCAGGAGTCCCCGGGCCGCACCGTGACGTCGGTGCAGGCGTCGTCGGCGAGGAGGAATTCGCCGCGCGACGCGGGGTCGCTCGCCCTGATCTGGACGGCCGAGATCTCGAGCGGCTGGTCGCCGGTGTTCCTCACCGTGACGAGCTGGCCGTCGGAGGTGTAGCCGACCGGGGTCAGCGGGAACACCGGGGTGTCGGCGCTGAACGCCGGGCCGCCGGCGAACGGCACGACCTGGACCGTCTTCGTCGCGGTGATCGGCTCCAGCGACGCATCGCCCGTGTAGGGGCGCATCGAGTCATTGGTGACCGACACTTCGACCGTGCCCGGGGCGAGCCCGGTCAGCGACCCGTCGGAGGGGTCGAGGATCGCCGTCTTGCCGGCCGCGCGGGCGGCTTCGATCGCCGCCTGGCCGGTGCCGATCGCCAGGTTCGGCGAGCCGCCCCAACCGACCGACATCGGGTAGCGCAGCGGTACCACGCGGGTCCCGGCGGATACGCCCTCGGGCTGGACGATGCTGCCGCTCACGGTGCCGGAGGCCGAGACTTCGACCGTTGCGGGCGCGTTCAAGGTGATCGACTGCGCGAACGCGTGGACGTCGCCGGTCAGCCACTGCTGGTCGGGCCCGTCTTCGGGGTCGATCGCCCAGTCGTCCCAACCGGTGAAGCCGCCGTGGTCGGGCGTGCCGTAGGGGTCCTTGCCCGAGGAGGGCAGCACCACGTAGGGGATGCCTTCGATGCGGTGCACGTAGGCGACCTGCGCGTGGGAGCCGACCATCGCCGCCGGCTTGCCGCTTTCCGCGCGGAAGTCGGCCAGCATCCTCTCGATCAGCGCCACTTCTTCGCGGTCGCCGAGCTGGCTCGCCTTGGTCGCCGACGGATCGTCGACCGGGTGGTGGGCGAGGACCATCACGTTCTTCACGCTCGGGTCGTCGACCGCCGTCGCCAATGCTTCACGGAACATCGGCAATTGCTCCCAGGCCGTGCCACGCAGGGTCCCCAGCGAGCTCGCCAGGAGGATGAACCGCGTCCCCTTGTGGTCGAAGTACCGGTAGGGCGTGCCGAACTGGGCTTCGAAGTTCGCCAGCGTTTCCTGGACGTTGTTCAGCCCGTAGGACTCGTGGTTCCCCGGCACGTAGTAGCAGGGGATCTTCGCCGCGCCCGGAGCGGGCGTGTAGTCGGCCGGTTTCGGTTCGCTCGGCGGGACGATTTCGCAGCCCGCTTCTTCCAGCACTTCCCGCGCCAGCGAGAGGTCCTGCGGCAGGCCGCGGTCGGTGACGTCGCCGTTCAGGATCAGCAGGTCCGGGTCGGTCTGGCGGATCCGCCGGATCGCCGTCCGGGCGACTTCCGCCAGGTTCGGGTTTTCCGCCGTGAACTGGATGTCGGAGAGGGTCGCGAACTGGAAGTCACGCCCCCCGCTCGGCAGCTCGCCGGTGTCGGAGATCAGCGGGTCGGGAGTCGGCGCGCCTTCCGCCGGCATCTCGACCGAGGGCGGCACGTCGGCTTCGTAGCGGCTGAGGACGATTTCGCCCGCCGCCTGCGCCGTGGTGCTGGTGTTGATGACCTGGAAGCTCCCGAGCGTGATCGGGAACACCGTGGTCGCCGGCAGCGTCCAGGTGATCGTCTGCCAGTCGGGGCTCGCCACCACCGGGGTCCCGTAGGAGTAGTTCGAGTGGCCGTTGCCTTCGATGAAGGCGACGTAGCTCAGCGCCTGCGCCACCGTCGATTTCAGTTTCATCCGGATCCGCAGCGGCTGGCCGGGGACGGCGACGCGGGTGCTGCCGCTCTTCAGCGCGATGCCGACGTTTCGCTCCTTCGGGAATTCGATCTTCAGGCCTTCGGCGGTCGGGGTCAGGACCGTCCCGGCGTTGTCGGTGCTGTTGCTGGTCCATTTCGTCGCTTCGCTGGTGAATTCGTACGGGACGAGCGTTTCGACGCCGACCACGATCGGCAGGGCCGTTGCCACCCCGCCCGATTCGATCTCCAGCTCGGTCGCGCCGATCTTCAGCGGCGTGATCTTCAGCTCGCCGCCGTCCGCCGTCACTTCGACCACGGAGTGGTCGTAGGTGAGGTGGAGGTCCCGCATCTCGAGCGGGGCGATGAAGCCCTGGTCGTCCTTGCCGGTGACCGTGAGGTCGACCGCTTCCGCGGCGCTCGCTTCGGCGAAGGAGATCTTTTCGGTCGAGAGTTCGATCAGGTGGACCGGGCCGAGGACGCGGACCGGGACTTCGGTGTGGACGCCCGCGGCGGCGGCGCGGACGGCGATGGTTCCGTGCGCGTCCGCCGGGGCGGCGAGGACGCCGTCGGCGATCGAGCCGGAGCCCGCGGTCCAGGTCACCGCGCCGGGGGCGAGCTTGACCGGCACCTGGTGGTCGTCGGTCGCCCGCGCTTCGAGGGCGAGGTGCATGCCCGGGAAGACGCGGAGGCTTTCTTCGGCGGAGCCGTCGTGCGGGCCCGGCGCGACGATCAGGTGATGGACCTGCCCGTCGCCGGGTTCGACGAAGACGCCGATGCCGTTGGGGTCGGAGCGCTCGCCGCCGTCGGAGGGGTTGTTGCGGACGGTGACGCCGTCGGCGCCGAGGGCACGGGCGACCATCGTGGTCGAGCCGCCGCCGTCGAGGTTGACCGCGGTTTCGACGCCTTCTTCGGCGAGCTCGCGGGCCTCGACGTCGATGCCGATGCCGCCGTTGCCGGTGCCGCCGGGACCGTCCCAGGTGGCGAGCACGAGGGTGTGGCCGCCGTCCTTGAAGCCGGCCGCGGTGCGCGGCGCGATCGAGGTGGTGAGGCCGCTCTTCGGGGTGCCGCCTTCGACGATGACGCCGCCGTCGCCGATCGCGAACTGCAGTTCCTTGGCGGCGGCGTCGCTGAGGCCGTAGCTGAGCGTCACTTCGTCGCCGACCGCGAGTTCGCGCAGTTGCGCCGCCGCCGCTTCGCGGCCGACGAGGGCGAAGCCGCCCGCCGGGATCTGGTTCGCCTCGGCGCCGCTCGGATCGATCGACGCCACCTTGCCGTCGACGACGAGGACTTCGGCGAAGTCGGTGGTGCCGCCGAAGCCGCGGGCGCGGCTGTAGGTGCCCCAGGCGGAGGTGTAGGCGACCATGCCGTTCGCCGGCACGCCGTCGCCGTCGGCGGCGTTGATCGCGAGGACCTGGTGACTTTCGCCCTTGAATTCGGCGCTCGCTTCGATCGCCAGGTTGGCGAGCTGGGCGATGCCGCTCTTGCTGACGCCGAAGTGGTCGGCGACGGCGTGGCCCGTGTTGCCGGACTTGATCAGCTCACCATCTTCGACCTCGCCGCCTTCGGCGGCGCCGGAGTTGCCGATGTCGAAGAAGTCGCCGTTGACGCCGGCGACCGCGCCCGCCTTGTTCGCCGCCTCGCTGAGCGGGCCGCCCTGGGCGACCGAGCCGGCGGTGAGGAGGTTCGTGCCGACGCCCGGTTCGTCGAGGTGGACGGTGAGGACCTGCTCGTCCTGCCAACCGCTCTGGCCGAGGGATTTCAGGTGGTGGAGGGAGATGCCGGGGCCGAGCTCCGCCGTCGTGTCGATCAGGGGCAGCCGTTCTTCGGCCCGGGCCGCTGCGGGTACGAGGAGGTACGCCGCGAACGCGACGAGGAGGAGCGCGCCGACAAGCGCGCGCAGGGGTCGTCGACGGTCGACGACCGGTGCACGAAAGCTCATGTGAACCTCTTGAGATCAGGGGAATTTGCGGGCATTTCGCCCGGCGCCGGCGGGACGGCGGCGCACGTCCGACTCTGTCGCAAGACGGTGGCGCAATTCGTTACCGACCTGTTGCCAGACTGCAACGTTCCTGTGTCTTTTTGGCCGCGGGCGTACGACGATGTCTGCCCGATCCCGCGCTGCGTGCATTACCCGTGCCATGGCCCCGGTGATCCACGCAGCGCGCGCCACCCCGCCTCGGGGCGACGTCTGACGCCCCGCCGCCGTGCCCCGCAGCAAGGGCTAACAGCGGTATTGCGGGTTCATTTGGACAAGAACCTTTGAATTCAGCCGGGTAGGCGGCATGATGGGGGCGTGTTGCATCCGCGGACCGGGGGATGGGTCGTGGCGAGGTTCCCTGGGCGGGCCTGGCTCGCTGCCGCGTTGATCGCGGCGGCGATGGTCGCCCTCGGCGGGTGCGGCGGGAGCGGCTCCGGCCAGTCCCCGCCCGACTCCGCGACGCTCGACGTCACCTACGCCGCCTTCCCGGATTACCTCGATCCGTCGCTGAGCTACTCGGTCGAAGGCTGGACGGCGATGTGGGAGACCTACGTCCCGCTGCTCACCTACGCCCACGCCGACGGGGCGGCGGGGACCAAGGTC
>DASZUW010000003.1:0-1968 GCA_035547475.1 Solirubrobacterales bacterium | reverse complement strand
CGGTGCCCCGCTCGACGTAGAGCCGGAACGAGACGGCGGACGCCGCGCCGAACCGGGCGAAGACGGCGCGGCGGAGATGGTCGACCAGACCGAGGCGCGCGCGGCGCCCGACGGCGCGCGCGACGAAGACCCTGCGCCGCCCGTCGACGCGGCGGCGCGGAAGCGGGCCGCGGTCGAGACCTTCGTCCGCCACGAGGCGGTGCTGCGGCGCACCGCGCGCCGCTACTCGCTCTGCGCCGACGACGCCGACGAAGCGCTGCAGCGCGGGCTCGAGATCCTCCTCAACAAGGCGCCCTCCGAGGACTCGCGAGATCTGGTCCGCTGGACTCAGACCGTGGTCAAGCACGAGGCCCTCGCGGTACGCGCGGAACGCGAGCGGACCCTCGCCGGACCCGCCGCCACGCCCGACGAGCCGGGGCGCGAAGACTGGGTGTCGATGCTCCCGGCCGAGGTCGCCGGACCGGCCGAGCGGGCCGAGCGGCACGAGGCGATCGAGCGCAGCCGCGAGGCGCTGGCGACGCTGAAGCCGCAGGAGCTGCGCGCCCTCGGCCTGCTCGCCGAGGGCTACAGCTACCGCGAGATCGCCGAGCGGACCAGCTATTCACCCACGAAAGTCAACCGCGTAATAGCGGAGGGGCGCGAGCGCTTCCGCCGCTTCCTCCTCCGCCGCGAAGGCGGCGCCCGCTGTGCCGAGCTGGCGCCGCTGCTCTCCGCCTTCGCCGACGACGAGGCCGCGCCGGCCGACGTCGCGACGCTGCGCGAGCACCTGCGCACGTGCGCCCACTGCCGCGCGACCCTGCGCGCCTACCGGGCCGCGCCCGGCGCCGCCGCGGCCCTCCTCCCGATCCTGCCGCCGGTCCGCGGCACCGTCGTCGGGCGTCTGCACGACGCCTACGCGGCGCTTGCGACGCGGGTCGGCGGCGGCTCGTCGGGCGCCTCCGACTCGACCCTCGGCGGCCTCGCCGCGGCGGGCGGGACCCGCGGCGCCGGGATGGCGGCGATCGCCAAGGTGCTGGCGATCTGCGCCGGGACGGTCGGCGGGGCCGCCGCCTGCGTCGCGACCGGCGTCGTCCCGGCGCCGTTGCTCGACCCGCCGGACCGCCACGCCACGCCGCCCGCGAAGGCCGCGCACCACCACCGCCATCAGGCCGAGGACGCGGTGACCGCGCCGGTCGTCGAATACGAAACGGCGACGCCGACCGAAGGCGAGGTCGAACCGGAACCGGAGCCGCGGGAAGCGTCGCGGGCCGACCGCGAAGCGAAGGCGAAGGAGGAGCCGCACCAGGCCGAAGAAGCTGCGGCCGCGCCGCCGCCGAGCGAAAGCGGCGCGGTCGAATACACCGAACCGCCGCCCACGGCATCGCCGGTCGAAACGGCGGCCTCGTCCTCGTCGTCGTCGTCGTCGGGCGGCGCGTCCGGCTCGTCGTCGAGCGGCAACGCCGCCGGGGAGTTCGGACCTTGAGGCGCCGTCGTCTCGACATGGTGGGCGCGATCGCCTTGCTCGCGATCGCGGTCGCCCTGCCCACGCGAGCCGTCGCCTCGGACGGCGTCAACCTGACCGGGCTGAGCGTCGGCGATGGCATCGTCTGGCACGCCACGAACCCGTTCTTCGTGCAGTGGGACCCGAATCCGAAGGGCTACCCGAGCGTCGTCCACTTCGCGGTCCGCGGCCCCCATGGCGAAGTGCTCTCGACCGGCGCGGACCCGGAAATCTGGAACGCCACCAAGCCGCAGGTGCCCCCCTCCCCCGGGATCTATCGGTTCGAAGCCTGGAACGTGAATACCGGCTCCGGCGAGTCCGGGCCACCCGTGTCGATCCCGCTCTACTTCGACAACGAGCGCCCGCCGTCGGTCGCGGTCAGGGCGCCGGCCTGGGTCGCGCCCGGCACGACGATCCCCGTCCAGATCCTGCATCCCACCGCCCCGCCCCCGCTCTCCGGGATCTACGGCTACGCGGTGTCGATCGAC
>DASZUW010000002.1:0-8693 GCA_035547475.1 Solirubrobacterales bacterium | reverse complement strand
CGGCGCCGGCTGGGGCATGCCGCCGACCTCGACGAAGATGCCGCGGTCGCGGTTGTGGCCGTCCTCGCGGGCCTCGCGCATCGACAGCACCGGGGCGACGCAGCAATCGGAGTCGGCGAAGAGCTCGTGCCACTCGTCCCGACCTCGCTCGGCGAACTTGGCCGTGAAGCGCTCGCGGATCGCGGGCCAGGTGGACGGGTCGAGGTGGTCGACGATCTCCTCGTCCCCCGCCATCCCCAGCTTCTCCAGCAGCGCCGCGTAGAACTGCGGCTCGAGCGCGCCGACCGCGACCCACTCCCCGTCGGCGCAGCGGTAGGTGTCGTAGAAGGGGGCGCCGCCGTCGAGCAGGTTGACCCCGCGCTCGTCGCGCCAGGCGCCCAGGCCGAGGAAGCCGTGCAGCATGCCGGTCACCGAGGCGGCGCCGTCGACGATCGCCGCGTCGACCACCTGGCCGACGCCACCCGCCCGCGCGTGGAGCAGCGCGGCGCAGACGCCGAAGGCCAGGTAGGCGCCGCCCGCGCCGAAGTCGCCGAGCAGATTGACGGGCGGCACCGGCTTGCCGCCCTCCTCGCCGATCATGTGGAGCGCGCCGGAGATCGCCAGGTAGGTGATGTCGTGGCCCGCGGTGTGGGCGTAACGGCCCGACTGCCCCCAGCCGGTCATCCGCCCGTAGACGAGGGACGGGTTGCGGGCGAGGCACTCCTCGGGGCCGAGGCCGAGCCGCTCCATGACGCCGGGGCGGAAGCCCTCGACCAGGACCTCGGCCTCGGTGATGAGCCCGAGCACCTCCTCGACGCCGGCAGCGCTCTTCAGGTCGACGCGGCGCGGGCGGCGGCCGCGGTCGAGCACCGGCGAGGCGCCCCAGGCGAGGCCGCCCGAGGGCCGTTCGACGCGCGTCACCTCGGCGCCGAGGTCGGCGAGCATCATCCCGGCGAAGGAGATCGGGCCGATCCCGGCCATCTCGACGACCTTGACGCCCTGCAGCGGTCCCATGACGGGCGAGCCTATCCCGCCATCGCCCGCGCGATCACCAGGCGCTGGATCTCCTGGGTGCCCTCGTAGATCTGGGTGATCTTGGCGTCGCGCATCATCCGCTCGACCGGGTACTCGTTGACGTAGCCGTAGCCGCCGAGGACCTGCACGGCGTCGACCGTCACCCGCATCGCGTTGTCGCCGCAGATCAGCTTCGCCATCGAGGTCCACTTGCCGAGGTCGGCGGGGCGCGGGCGGCGGTCGGCCATCGCGCAGGCCTTGTAGAGGAGCTCGCGGGCGGCGGCGGTGCCGGCCTCCATGTCGGCGAGCTTGAACTGGATCCCCTGCAGGTCGGCGATCGGCCTGCCGAAGGCGATCCGCTCCTTCGCGTAGGCGGCGGCGAAGTCGGTCGCCCCCTGGGCGATGCCGACGGCCTGGGCGGCGGCGCCGAGGCGGGTGCGCTCGAGCGTGGCGAGGGCGACGGCGAGCCCCTTGCCGACCTCGCCGATCACGTTCTCCTCCGGCACCCGCACGTCGGTGAAGGACGGCGAGCCGGTCGGCGAGCCCTTGATCCCGAGCTTGTGCTCGAGCGCGCCGGGGTCGAGGCCCTCGCGGTCGGCCTCGACGACGAAGGCGGTGATGCGCCGGTTCTCGCGGTCGGTGGAGGCGAAGACGCAGTAGAAGTCGGCGATCCCGGCGTTGGTGATCCACGCCTTGCGGCCGTTGATCACCCATTCGTCGCCGTCGCGGACGGCGGTGGTGCGCATCGCGGCCGGGTCGGAGCCCGCCTCGGGCTCAGAGAGGGCGAAGGCCGGGGACCACTCCCCCGTCGCGCAGCGCGGCAGGAAACGCCGTTTCAGCTCCTCGGAGCCGAAGAGCGCGATCGGCAGCGTGCCGAGCTCCTGGATCATCAGGATCAGGGCGCTCGAGGCGCACGCCTTGGCGATCTCCTCGACCCCGATCTGCAGCATCAGCGTGCCGGTCCCGGTCCCCCCGTACTCCTCGGCGAAGGGCAGGCCGAGGACGTCCTGCTCGGCGAGGAGCCTGCGGACGTCCCACGGATATTCGGCGTTGCGGTCGATGTCGGCGGCCCGCGGGGCGATCTTCTCGGTCGCGATCTGGCGGATCGTTTCCCGGAAGTCGACCATCTCCTGCGGGATCTCGTAGAGCCCGGTCCCCACCTCGACGTCACTCATCCTGCGCCCTCCTGCTCGATCAGCGGTCCTCAGATAGTAGGAACACAACCTATCGCTGAGGCGCCGTGGGGCCCGCCTCAGGGCCGCTTGGGGAACTTGCTGAAGTCCGGACGGCGCTTTTCCTTGTATGCCTCGCGGCCCTCTTTGGCCTCCTCGGCGCCGTAGAAGAGGAGGTTGGCGTCGTGGGCCAGCTGTTGGATGCCGGCGTAACCGTCCTCGTGGGCGTTGAAGCTGGCCTTGACGAGACGGAGGGCGAAGGGGGAGAGGGCGAGCATCTCGCGGCACCACCTGACCGTCTCGACCTCGAGGTCGGCGAGGGGGACGACGGTGTTGACGAGGCCCATGTCGAGGGCTTCCTGGGCGTCGTACTGGCGGGTCAGCATCCAGAACTCCTTCGCCTTCTTCGGGCCGACCAGGTCGCGGAGGAGGGAGGCGCCGAAGCCGCCGTCCCAGGAGCCGACCCGGGGGCCGGTCTGGCCGAAGCGGGCGTTGTCGGCGGCGATCGTGAGGTCGCAGCAGACGTGCAGGACGTGGCCGCCGCCGACCGCGTAGCCCGCGACCATCGCGATGATCGGCTTGGGCAGCCGCCGCATCTGCACCTGCAGGTCGGTGACGTGAAAGCGGCCGATGCCGCCCGCCTCCGACATGTAGCCGGTGTCCCCGCGGACGTTCTGGTCGCCGCCCGAGCAGAAGGCGAGGTCGCCCTCGCCGGTGAAGACGATGACGCCGATCTCGAGGTCCTCGCGGGCCATCTCGAAGGCCTTGGCGAGCTCGATCAGGGTCTGTGGGCGGAAGGCGTTGCGGACCTGCGGGCGGGTGATCGTGATCTTCGCGATCCCCTCGCTGGTCTCGTAGCGGATGTCCTCGAAGTCGGCGGGCCCGGCGACCCAATCGGCGCCCGGCCGTTGCACGGAATCGGTCATGCGCTGGACCCTACTGAGCGAAGTCGCCGGCGCCCGCCCGCAGCGTGCGCAGCGTCGCCGAGAGGTCGTCGAGCTGCTCGGCGGCGAGCGGCTCGGTGCCGAAGCCCGCCTCGTTCAGCACCGCGGTCGCCGCCTCGGCTGCCCGGCGGCCCGCGACGGTGATCTCGGCGAGGACGGCGCGGCGGTCGGACTGGTGTGGGACGCGGCGGACCAGCCCCGCCTTCTCCAGGCCGTCGAGCGAGTTGGTGATGCTGGTGCGGTGCACCTGCAGGCGCTCGCCGATCTTGCCGACCGGCATCGAGCCCTGGCCGCTGAAGTGGAGCAGCATCAGCACCTCGTAACGGGGGAAGGTGATGTCGAACGGCTCGAGCAGGTCGTTCAGCCGCGCCATCAGGATCTGGTGCACGCGCATGATCGAGGTGACCGCGACCATCTGCGGCGCCGCCGCCCCCGGCCAGCGCTCCTGCCAGTGGCGGCGGGCCTCCTCGATCGGGTCGAAGGGCAGCGGTCCTCGGTCGTTCACGGCGGGCAGTCTTCCATGCGCTCGCGCGCGAGGTCCGTCCGCCAGAGGAGCTTCTGGACGGTCAGGGCAGGACGGCGACGAGGGCCGCGACGGCGGCCTCGGCGACCTTCGCGCGACGCGCTTCCTTCTCGACCTGGGCGCGACGGTGGGCGATCCGGTCGACCAGCTTGAAGTGGACCGCTTCGGCGATCGGCTGGGAGCCCGGTTCGGGACCCGCGGAGCTCGCCTGCGCCGTCGCTTCCGCCGCCGGTTCGAAGGCTTCGTGCGAGGCGCTCAGCTCCCCTTCGACTTCGCCGTTCTCCCCCACCTCGCCGGGCGGGATCGCGCCCTCGTTGGCGCCGCGGGCGACCGGCGCGTTCGGCTCCCCCGCCAGGCAGCGGTCGATCCCCGCGGCGATCAGCCTGGCCCGCGCTTCGGCGCCCGCTTCGATCGGGTGCAGGTTGTCGGACTGCATCAGCCCCGGATGGGTGTGGACGAAGCCGGCCCAGTCCGGCGTCTGCGTGCCGGGCCGCGACGCGGCGAATTCGGCCACCACCCGGTTCTTCCCGGCGTTGTCGACGCCGTTCACGGTGAAGCCGTGGATCGTCGGGACGACGATGCACCGGTTGCCGACGGTCTGGGCGACCTTCTGCAGGTTTTCCGCCAAGATCTGCGGATATTCGGGGTCGTCGTTGGTCCCCGCGTCGAACACGATCACCGAGTCGGAGGGTTCGTAGCTTTCTTGGAACAGGTCGAAGATCTGGAAACTGTTGGAGCCGCCGACCGCGTTCACCGTGATCGGCACGCCGGGGAGAAGCTGCTGCAGGTAGGGAGAGGTCAGTTCCTCGAGGCTGTCGCCGACGACCAGGACGCGGCCGCTGCCCGGCGCCGCTCGCGCCGTCGGGGCGAGCGCGGCCGCGGCAAGGATGGCGATCAGGATCGCCGCGACGATTCCCCTGCGATTCGGCATCGCCGCGGGTTGTACCGCACGGCGGCGCTGCCGGCGACGCTCGTCACGCTTTTGGCACTCGCAGCGTGCGGGGGCGGCGGGACGAGCACCCGCTCGACGGACGTCGGGCAGAAGACGGTCACCGCCGAGGAAAAGCCGGTCGCCTCGAGCCCGCTGAGGCGAGACGACGGCGCCTGCCAGGCCCGGCTCGCCGACTTCCTCGACCGCATGGACGACCTGCGCCAGTCGCTCCTCGCCGGGCTCAGCTACGACGAATACGTCGTCCGCGTGCGGGCGATCCGCGCCGCCTACGAGGCCGTCCCGGTCGAGGAGCTCGGCGCCGCCTGCGTCACCGGGCCCGCCGCGACGGCCGAGGACGCCTTCAACCAGTACCTGCGCGCGGCCAACGCCTGGGGCGAATGCGCGGCCACCGCGGGCTGCGCCGCGAGCGACGTCGAAGGCAAGCTGCAACGGCGCTGGAGGGTCGCCTCGAGGAGCCTCGACGCCGCCGAGAACAAGGGCTAGTCGGCGGCGCCGACCACCGTGTTCACGATCTGGTCGGCGTAGGCGTCGGCGATCCTCTCCGCCGGGTCGGGCCCGCGCCGCCGGTACCAGTCGGGCAGCCCGTTCAGCGCGCCGAAGATGAAGTAGGTGGCGAAGTTGACGTCGAGGTCCGGCGCCGCTTCCCCCGCCCCCTTCACCTCGGCGATCAGGCCGGCCAGCCGGCGCTCGTAGGCTTCGCGGATCCGCACCACCTCGCGCCGCCGGCTGCCGGTGAGGTGCTTCCACTCGGTCGTGTAGATCGCCACCCGCTCGATGTTCCTCAGGTACCAGAGCGAGCAGGCGCGGCCGAAGCTGCGCAGGCGCTCGACCGGGCGCTCGTCGAGGCCGTCCACCTCGTCGAGCAGCTCCATGAAGTGGTCCGCGGAGTCCTCGAAGATGCGCGCCAGCAGGTCTTCCTTCGAGTCGATGTAGTGGTAGAGGCTCCCCTTCAGCACCCCCACCTCGTCGGCGACGTCCTGGATCGACGCCGACGCGTAGCCCTTCTTGTGGAACACGCGGACCGCCGCCTCGAGCACGTCCTGCCTGCGATTGCGCCGCTGCCGGCCGCCCGCTTCTCGCACCTCGACCGCTGTCATCACCTCCGCATTGCCGTAAGAAACGTCGAGCGTTCGGCACTTTATCGGTACGCGCGCGGACGCGTGCGCGCCGCTCAGGGGGCGACGCTGCGCCCGCCGCAGGCGAAGAGCACCTGCCCGGTGACGTAGCCGGCCTCCGGCGAGGCGAGGAAGGCGACGATCCCGGCGACGTCGTCGGGGGTGCCGATCCGCCCGGCCGGGATCCGCGCCACCATCTTCGCCAGGACGTCGGGCGGCATCGCCTGGGTCATCGGCGTGTCGACCAGGCTCGGGGCGACGGCGTTCACGCGCACCCGCGGCGCCCAGCGCTGCGCCAGCGCCCGGCCGAAGCCGACGAGGCCCGACTTCGAGGCGCTGTAGTTGGCCTGGCCGAAGTTGCCGAGCGAGGCGCGCGAGCTCATGTTGACCACCGCGGCGCCGTCGCGGTAGCGCGGCTCGAGCGCCAGCGTCAGCCGCATCGCGGCGACGAGGTTGACCTCGACCACCGTGGCGAAGTCCGCCTCGTTCATCTTCGTCGCGCGCGCGTCACGGGTGATGCCCGCGTTGTTCACGAGCACCGCGACGTCGTCGCCCGCCGCGGCGAGGACCGCCTCGACGCCCGCGGCCTGCGTCAGGTCCGCGACGACGGCGCGGGCACCCGCCGCGGCCGCGACCTCCTCGACCGCCGGGTCGAGGTCGACCAGCAGCAGCTCGTGGCCCGCCGCGGCGAGCCGCTCGCCGATCCGCCCGCCGAGCCCGCCGGCGGCGCCGGTGACGATCGCCGTCCCCGCGGCCGTCACGGCACCACTTTGCCCAGGTTCGCGCCGCCGAGCGTCAGCAGCTGCCCGCTCAGCGGGGAGCGCGCGAGCATCGCGACCGTCTCCTCGACCGCCTCCTCCCCGCCCTCGCCTCGGGCGACCACGTTCACCCGCCACCCCGACTTCGCGCCCTCGATCCCGAGCGTCCGCACCATCCCCAGGAGCCCGGTGGCCAACGCGGCGTCGAGCGGCGAGCCCTGCCCGAGCAGGTCGCCCGCGTCGACCAGCACCGCGACCGGCCGCCCGGCCGCCAGCGCCTCGCGCGCCCGCGCGAACGCCTCGGTCAAGGCGGGCGTGACGGCGTCGAGATCGTCGCCGACCGACCCCGGCCGCAGCACCAAGATGTCGCCCGCCTCCGCGCCCACGGCGGCGAGGTTACCCGTCCCCCGCGACCGAAAAAGAGGGCCGCCCCGAAGGACGGCCCTCTCAGGCTGGTGCAAGCAAACGTGTACGTGACACCGTGGCCGGGCGGGACAAAGCCCGACCTCCACGCGCACGCCGGTGCCCGGGTTGGATTCCACCGGGCGCCCGAACCAGTGCGGCGCCTAGCGGCCCTGCACCTCCAGAGTCCCTTGAAGCATGTGACTCAAAATTAGGACCACCTCCTTTCTCTGGTCCCACGATTGAAGCACACGCCGTCGGCGGTCTTGCGGACCCCCTTCGGGGGGCGCACGCGGGGGGCCGGCGGCGGCGCCTCCCTAAGCTTTTCGCCCATGGATTTCGGAGCTTTCGGCGCCTGGACGTCGTTCAGGAGGATCGGCGAGGAGAACGCGGCCGCGGCGGCCCGCGCGGTCGAGGAGGCGGGGCTGGGGACGATCTGGATCGGCGGCTCGCCGCGCCTGGCCGCGATGCGGCCGCTGCTCGAGGCCTCCGAGGACCTCGTCGTCGGCACCTCGATCGTGAACATCTGGGGCTACGACCCGGCCGACCTGGTCGCCGAATACGCCGCGCTCGAGGCCGATTTCCCGGGCCGCACCTGCGTCGGGATCGGCGTCGGCCACCCGGAGGCGACCAGCGACTACAGGCGCCCGCTGACGAACCTCGAAGCCTTCCTCGACGGCATCGACGGCGCCGCCGAGCCGATCCCGGTCGAGCGCCGCATCATCGCCGCGCTCGGCCCGCGGATGCTGGCGATGAGCAAGGAGCGCTCGCTCGGCACGATCCCCTACTTCACCTCCGTCGTCCACACCCGCTTCTGCCGCGAGACCGTCGGGCCCGACGCGCTGGTCGTCCCCGAGATCGCCTGCGTCCTCGACGAGGACGTCGAGCGCGCCCGCGCCACGGCGCGCGACTACGCGAAGACCTACCTCGGGCTCAGCAACTACACCAACGCGCTGCTGCGGCACGGGTTCGACCAGGCCGACCTCGAAGGCGGGGGCTCCGATCGCCTGATCGACCACGTGATCCCGCACGGCACCGCGGCGGACGTGGCCGCCGCCGCGCGCGCCCACGTCGAGGCGGGCGCCGACCACGTCGCCTTGCAGACGATCGGCGCCGAGGGAGTTCCGGCGGCGGAGTGGCGGGCCCTCGCCGCCGCGCTCGCCTGAGCGGCGCCGCCCTCGCCGCCGCGCCGGTACCGTTCAGGGATGCCTGAACTTCGATCCCGCACCGTCACCCACGGCCGCAACATGGCCGGCGCCCGGGCGCTGCTGCGCGCCACCGGCGTCGAGCGCGACGACTTCGGCAAGCCGATCGTCGCGATCGCCAACTCCTTCACCCAGTTCGTCCCCGGGCACACCCACCTGGGGCCGGTCGGCGAGGTCGTCGCCGCGGCCGTCCGCGCGGCGGGCGGGGTGCCGCGCGAGTTCGACACGATCGCGGTCGACGACGGGATCGCGATGGGCCACGGCGGGATGCTCTACTCGCTGCCCTCGCGCGATCTGATCTCCGACGCGGTCGAGTACATGGTGAACGCGCACTGCGCCGACGCGCTCGTCTGCATCTCCAACTGCGACAAGATCACGCCGGGGATGCTGAACGCGGCGCTGCGGCTGAACGTCCCGACGGTGTTCGTCAGCGGCGGGCCGATGGAGGGCGGCACCGCGACGCTCGTCGACGGCACCGTGCGCAAGCGCGTCAACCTGATCTCGGCGATCGCCGACGCGGTCGCAACCGAGGTCTCCGACGAGGACATCGCCCGGATCGAGGAGGCGGCCTGCCCGACCTGCGGCTCCTGCTCGGGGATGTTCACCGCCAACTCGATGAACTGCCTGAC
>DASZUW010000001.1:0-2630 GCA_035547475.1 Solirubrobacterales bacterium | reverse complement strand
CGCGATCCATTCGTTCAGGTGCTGCGAGATTTCGATCGGCACGCTCACAAAGGCGAGGTCGGCGGAGCGGCGCTGCAGGGGTTCATCTACGGCTACGTGGCGGCCGATGCACCCGACCTGCAGTTCCGGACCGCGAGCGCGCGAACCGGGGGAAAAAGGGCCGAACTCGTCGGGGACATCGATGGATACGACGGGCCGGATCTGGCGCTCACCGCCGAGGTGAAAGACCGGGATCTCGAAGAGGCCGAGGACATCACGGACTTCTTCAGCAACCTCGGACCGTGGCCGGACGCGATCGCCTTCGTCGCTTGTCGCTCGGCCACCGACGGATTCCGCCGCGAAGTCGAGGAGATGAGGATCGGCGTCTACACGCTCGACCAGCTCATCGACCAGGTCGAGCTCTGGACGGTGCCGAAGCAGCTGGCGGCGATCCGCCATGCGATGGGCTACTTCGAGTTCTACGAGAGGAAGCCTGACCTCGGTGACCGCTTCGAGGCCTTCTTGAAGGAACGCGACGTCGAGATTCGCGGCTGACCCAGCGGTTGAAGGACGGACTCGCTCCCTTGGTGATCGCGCGAACCTGACGTAGGCTGCCGCCGCGGTGGCATCGCGGGGAGACATGCGCATCACGCTGGCGGCGATGACGCTGTCGAGCTCGATGATCCTCGTCGACCAGACGGCGGTGCCGCTGGCGGCGCCGCACGCGATCGAGGGGCTGCACGCGGAGATCTCGCAGTCGCAGTGGCTGATGACCGCGAACATCCTGCCGCTGGCGGCGCTGATGGTGTTCGGCGGGCGGCTCGGCGACCTCTTCGGGATGCGGCGGGTGTTCCTCTTCGGCGCGGCCGTGTTCGCGGTGGCGACCACCGCGATGGGGGCCTCGCAGGACATCGCCTGGGCGATCGTGGCGCGGGCGGTGCAGGGGGCGGGCGCGGCGCTGATGATGCCGACCGCGCTGGCGATCGTCAGCGCCGTCTACCCCGACGAGGAGAAGGGCGCGGCGCTCGGGATCCTGGCCGGCGCCTCGGCGTTCTTCGCCGCGCTCGGCCCGGTGCTCGGTGGGGCGCTGACGTCGATCGACTGGCGGCTCGTCTTCCTCGTCAACGTGCCGCTGGCGGCGATCGCGATCCTCCTGACCCTGCGCTCCACGCCCGACCTCGAGCCCGACCCCGACGCCTCGCGTGACCTCGACCTGCCCGGCGTCGTCGCCTTCGCCCTGATCGTCGGCACGCTCGTCTTCGGCCTCAGCCAGGGGCCGACCGAAGGCTGGAGCGACCCGACGACCCTGATCCCGATCGTGGTCGGCGTCCTGCTCGTCCCGGCCTTCCTCGTGATCGAGCGGCGGGCGCGCAACCCGATGATCGACTTCGCCCTGTTCCGCCACGAGAACTTCCTCGCCTCCAACCTGAGCCAGCTCCTGGCCGGGATGGTCGAGCTCGGGCTCGGCTTCCTCACCCCGTTCTTCCTGCTGCTGGTCGTCGGCGTCTCACCGGCCGCCGCGGGTGTCGCGCTGATCCCGGCGACGATCCCCGTGATCCTCGCGGGCCCGCTGGCGGGCAAGGCCTTCGATCGGGTCGGCGGACGCCTGCCGCTGGTCGCGGGCTTCCTCGTGCTCGCCGCCTCCGGCGTCGTCCTCGCGGTCTCGGTCTCGAGCGAATCGGCCGTCGCGCTGATCCCCGGCCTGCTGCTCCAGGGCCTCGGCCTCGGCATCGTCCTCACCGTCAACGACCCGACCGGGCTCACCGCGGTGCCGGAGAAGGACGCGGGGGAGGGCGCCGGGATGATCAACACGTCCGAGCAGATGGGGGGCGCGCTGGGGATCGCGGCGCTCTCCGCGGTCGAGCTCGGCGTCAACTTCCACGACATCGAATCGAAGCTCGCCGCCAAGGGCTTCCACCCGACGCCGCAGCAGGTCGAAGAAGCGCGCAACGTGATCGTCGAAGCCGAGCAGAAGGGCTTCAACCACCTCCCGCACTCGCCGGTCGTCGACACGATCAAGCCGGTCGTGGTCTCCGCCCACGTCCACGCCTTCGAAGTGACCTTCTACGCCTCCGCGGCGATCGCCCTCGCCGGCGCGCTCATGTCGTTCGTCCTGGTCCGCAGGAGCGACCGGGTGAGGACGAGGGCGGCGGGCGTCTTCACCCGCCGCTCCCGGTGGATCTTCGCGACCAGCGGGCGCTCGCCCGCGATCACTCGCCGGCCGCCGCCGCGCCCTGGGGAATCGGCGACCGGCTAGCGCGGGCGAGGCGCGGCCGCATCACGACGAGGACGACGGCGAGCGCCGCGGCGACGAGGCCGGCGGAGACGGTGATCGTCGTCGGCACGCCTTCGGCCAGGGCGCTCGCGCCGTCGCCTTCGCTCGCCGCCGCGAAGACGGTGACGAGGACGCCGATGCCGATCGTCGAGCCGAGCTGCTGGAAGACGTTGACGAGGCCCGAGGCGGCGCCCGCGTCGTGGTCGTCGACGCCCGCGATCGCCGCCTGGGTCAAGGGCGTGAAGGCGAGCCCCATGCCGACGCCGATGAACGCCATCGGGATCGCGATCCCGGTCCAGTAATCGGTCGTGGTGGAGATCCGGCTCAGCCAGAGGAGGCCGAGGAGGGCGAGCACGAGCCCGCCGATCAGCGTCCG